>CAZLTK010000020.1:0-12348 GCA_964562535.1 uncultured Candidatus Planktophila sp. | reverse complement strand
GATAGATAAGTGCGCAGGCATCGAATGGCGCAAAGAGCCACTTATGTGGATCAACGATTAAGGAATCAGCTTGTTCGACACCGTTAAATTTGGCACGCACAGATGGCGCACATAAAGCCGCTAAACCATAAGCGCCATCAACGTGGAACCAGATATCACGGGCGTGTGTTGCTTCAGCGATCGTTGCTAGACCATCAATGATTCCGAGGTTTGTTGTGCCACCGGTTGCGACAACGGCGAATACGCGGGTTTGCGTTGTCGAATGCAATTGATCAATCGCTGCACCAAGTGCGTCTCCATGCATCTTGCGATCAGCACCTGGCTCAATCTTTAGTAGTTCTACATCCATGATTTGTGCAGCGCTAGCAATTGACGAATGCGCTTCTGCGCTGCAAGCGATTGCCCAACGCGCAGTATTTGGATATTTCTGTCGTGCAGCAGCGCGTGCAACGACAAGGGCAGAGAGATTTCCAATTGTTCCGCCTTGTACAAAAACACCGCCGGCAGATTGTGGAAGTCCCGCTAAATCTGCGATCCAACGCAGCGCTTGGTTTTCGGCAAAGACTGCGCCCGCGCCTTCTTGCCAAGATCCACCGTAAAGTGAACTAGCACCAACTACTAAGTCGAAGAGATTTGAATACTCAGTTGGCGCAGATGGAATAAATGCCAAGTTGCGGGGATGATCTGTTGAGATACAGGCCTTTGCTAAAACATTGGTAAATACTTCAAGTGCTTCATGTCCACCTAAACCTTTAGCGGTGATGGTGTTGCCGACTTCCTGAAATAAATCTTCAGCGGTGCGCGGACCATCTAGTGGTGGATCATCTTTTAAGCGCAGCAGGCTGTAGGCCAAAATCTCTTTAGCCAGGGCTTCGACCTCTGAATTAAAGGCGTGAATTGGCATAATCGGTGCGGTTGGCCTTTCGAATCAGATTTCGCATCATCGTTGGGAAAACAAAGATATGGAAGGGAAGTACAAAGTACCAATACAACTGGCCACCTAAACCACGTGGCGAGAAGCTAGCTTCTTGTACAACAGTGCGATTGGTGCCGTTATCGATAACGCTAAATTCGAGCCAGGCTTTTCCAGGCAGAACCATCTCGGCGTAAAGTTTTAAACGATTGCCGCGTTCTAGCTCTTCAACGCGCCAGAAATCTAAACTGTCACCAACGCGCAAGGTAAGTGGGTCGCGGCGCCCACGACGAAGTCCGACTCCACCGAAGATGCGATCCAATAAACCGCGTAAGAACCAGAGAAAATCTGCGCCGTAATAACCATTTTCGCCGCCAATACTTTCAATTGCCTGCCACACAGATGCTGCACTTGCTTCGGTATTTGATTCGCGACGATCGCGCAGAACCATTTCACCAGCCCATTCGGGATCGCCTTGCGCTTTCTGCCAAGGCGCAGTTGGAAATGCGGCATCAGACCAACGAGTAATTACATCGCGATCTGCAATACGAGAGAGCGCCAAGGTAATTGCACCTTCAACATCGATAAATCCTTCTGGTGGTGGCGCGATAATCGCATCAATACTCTTTGCTGGATCTGCAACGACTTCGCTGATTAGCGACTCAACAAGTGGGCGTGCAAGCGATGTTGGCACCGGTGTTACAAAACCGATCCATAGTGAAGAAAGTTTTGGGGTTAGAACTGGTACTTGAACAATCCAGCGTTTACGAAGTCCAGATAGCTTGGCAAATTTCTGCATCATGTCAGCGTAAGAGAGAACTTCTTTGCCGCCGATGTCACAAACCTTGCCTACCGGCTTTTCAAGTGAAGCTGCTTTACGCAAGTAATACAAAGCATCGCGGATCGAAATTGGTTGAGTTAAATTCGAGACCCATTTTGGAGTGGTCATAATCGGCAAGCGGTGAGTTAGGTGGCGCAACATCTCAAATGAAGCTGAACCAGAACCAATGATGATGCCAGCGCGAAGTTCTAAAACAGGAACAGATGTTGATGCTAATTGCGCACCTGTATTCATGCGAGACGCTAAATGCTGGCTACGGTTCTTATCGTTAGCAATTCCACCTAAGTAAACGATCTGCTTAACGCCTTGCTTTTCTGCAGCAACTGCAAAATTGCGCGCCATTTCAGATTCAATATCGTCGAAGTTTTTCCCTAAATTAATTGAGTGCAAAAGATAGAAAGCGGTATGCACGCCCTTGAGCGCGCGATCTAAATCAGCAACGACAGTTGCGTTGCCTTCAACAGTATCTACATCTTTAGCCCAAGGTTGATCGGCAACTTTCTGCGCATCGCGTACCAAAATTCGTACATCGCGTTTATCGCTTACGAGGTCGCGTACCAAACGGCCTCCGACATAGCCTGATGCGCCGGTTACAAGTATCAAACGCCCTGAATTCTGCGAGTTCATGGTGAAGAGCCTAGACTCTGAACATGGCTTCTTCTAATCGACCTCGCGTCGTAATTCTGGGCGCTGGCTTTGGCGGGCTAACCGCTGCCAAGGCGCTCTCGAAAGATGCCGATGTAACCGTTGTTGATCGCCACAACTTTCAAACATTCTTGCCACTGCTTTATCAGGTGGCAACGGCTGGCCTTGCTGCAGACCATGTGGCTCATCCAGTCCGCGGCGCACTGCGCAAGAGCGGTGTGAAATTTCGGATGGGTTCCCCAATCTCGGTTGATCATAAAAACAAATCAGTAAAACTAGATTCTTCTGAAGTTCTTGAATTTGATCATTTAATTGTTGCACTAGGTTCTGCAACTGCAGATTTCGGAGTTGCAGGTGTAAATGAGCATGCACTTGGAATGAAGAGCGTGCATGAAGCAATTGGAATTCGCGCTGAAGTAATGCGCCGCTTTGAAGATCTCTGTCGCTTTGAAGATCAGACCCGACTTTCACTAAGCGTTGTCGGCGGCGGTCCAACTGGCGTTGAAATGGCTGGTGCTCTTGCTGAGCTAAAACGTGGTCCGCTTAAAAATGATGAGGCAAATGCCGCAGAACATATCGATATCTACTTGATCGAAGCTGGACCAAGAATCTTGCCGATGTTTAGTGAAAAGTTATCGGCGCGCGCCAAGAAAGATTTAGAGAAACTTGGCGTCAAGGTAATGCTCAATACCGCTGTGCAAGAAGTTAAACCACGTCAGATTCTGATCAAAGGTGCAGCCACAATTCCATCTGAGGTAACTATTTGGGCTGCCGGTGTTAAAGGCGAGCCAACTGGTGGGCTACTTAACTTGCCGCTTGAAGGAACTCGCATAAGCGTTGCGCAGACTTTGCAGGTCAATCACTACCCACATATTTGGGCGATCGGTGATATCTCGAGCGCAAAGGGCGCAGATGGTGGTTTCTTGCCGATGGTTGCACCAGTTGCGATGCAACAAGGACGTTGGGTTGCAAAACAAATTATGCGCGCCGCGCGCGGACAAGCGCTACAAGATTTTAAATATCTAGATAAAGGTTCCATGGCAACAATTGGTCGCCATAAAGCGGTTGTGCAATTTAAGGGCATTCAGATCACGGGTATTCCAGCTTGGTATGCGTGGTTGTGGCTGCATTTGTTCTATTTACTTGGCGGGCGCAACAAGATCGGCACGATCGCCGATTGGACTTGGAACTATTTAACATTCGATCGCGGCAATCGCCACATCATGGATAGCCTGTAATAAAAGAAACAGCTATGCCTGACTATATTGATTTACGCGGACACCAAACCTATTCATACGAATGGGAGAACAACGGCGAAGCAGTCTTACTTCTGCATGGTGGACTTAGTCAGACATCCCACTGGGATTATGTTTTAACACCAGATCTCGAACCTGATTTTCATTTATTTGCCTACGATCGAACAGGCCATGGCTACACCGGCGATCAAGCAGGTTCTTTTCATTTTGATTTTCAAATCCGTGAAGCAATTGCCTATCTAGAAGATGTCGTGAAAGAGCCCGCACATTTAATTGGTTGGTCAGATGGCGGAATCATCGCGATGTGCGTTGCGATTGCGCGTCCCGAGCTAGTTAAATCACTGATTTTAATCGGGGCTAATTACCACCCGTCTGGAGCAGTTACTCATCTTCCATTCGTAGAACCAAGCGAAGAAGATAAGGCTGAATACGCTGCAACATCGCCAGATGCTCCTCATACTTTGACTGAGAAGATAAAGAAGATGCTGCGTATCTGGGAGACAGAGCCAAATATCCCGCTAAGTGATTTAGCAAAGATTCAGTGTCCGACGTTGGTAGTTGCTGGTGATGATGATGTTATTTCGCATGAACATACCATTGAGATGTATCGCGCTATTGAATTAGGACAGTTAGCGATAATTCCAGGAACATCACATATTGCACCTAAGGAAAAACCAGCTCTATTTAGCGCGATTGTGCATCAGTTTTTAACGGATTTAACTTATCCAATGACCAAGATGCCGATACGGCGAGTTAGCAATCAACCGGAATAATAGTTCCGGTCTTAACATCATAAATTGCACCAGCAACGGTGACTCCATCACGCAAGAGTGGATAGGCGCGGATACGATTTACGTCGATAGATAGCGTCGCCTTTTGATCCCGCGTAGTACGAAATTCAAGTGAGCGAGTATCTACGCCAAATTTTTCATCGATTAGCGCATGGATATCTGCTTCATCACCACGCGCCATCGCGCAATCGGTATGTGGCATAACCAGAATTCGCTTTACATTTAAAAGATATGTAGCCAGCACCAAGGTGCGGATAACGTCCTCGGTAACGCGAGCCCCAGCGTTGCGCAGGATCTTGGCATCGCCAGATCGCATGCCCACAACTGAAAGCGGATTAATGCGAGAATCCATGCAGGTTACGATCGCTAAACCTTTGGCCGCAGAACCGGTTAATTCGGAGTATTGAAATGACTTTGTGTATTCAGCATTCGCGGCGAGCAGATCATCAAATTGTTCGTGAGGAAACGAATAATCTTTCATCGTTACCCCTTCTTCTATCGGGTCAAAACTTTCCAGAGCCCCCCGTCAGGATTGAACTGACGACCTGCGCATTACAAGTGCGCTGCTCTACCACTGAGCTAGAGAGGCTTGCTACCGATTGAGGCAACGGGCGTAATTATGGCAGTTATCGCCGTAATGTAAAAATCAACGAGATAAGGGCGCTAGACAGGTAGGTTTGGCCGCATGCGATTGGGCGTTTTAGATGTGGGATCTAATACTGTCCACCTCCAAGTAGTAGATGCCCATCCAGGCGCACGTCCAAGCCCAGCAACTAATCAAAAAGTTGAACTCCGCCTTCACGAATACTTAAATATTTCTGGGGAGATAACTCTCGAAGGTGTCGAGCTCCTTGAAACAGCGATAGCAGATGCAATTTCACACGCTAAAGAGTTTAAGACCGAAGAAATCTTGGCATTTGCTACATCTGCTATCCGTGATGCTACAAATGGAAAAGAAATATTGCTTCAGATCAATAAGAAGTTCGATATAGATCTACAAGTTCTTTCTGGTGATGATGAAGCTCGAATGACATTTTTGGCAGTACGCCGCTGGCTCGGATGGTCGAGCGGAAGACTTTTGGTTTTAGATATCGGTGGTGGATCGCTTGAGATAGCTCTCGGTGATGACGAGAGCGCTGAAGCAACTGTTTCGTTGCCACTTGGTGCATCACGTCTGACACGTGAATATCTACCTTCTGACCCACACACCTCAAAGGAGATTAAAGCGCTAGAGAGTTATGTAATTGATTCGGTAAAGAGTTCGGTGCCTGAAGATATTATGGAACATATCGCGGATCACTTTGTAGCGACCAGTAAGACCTTTAGAACACTGGCACGTTTGGGTGAGCATTGGTTTGATGACAACCCAAAGTATTTGAAGATTAACTCGCTCACAAAAATGATTCCTAAGCTCCAGGCAATGTCCAATAAAGAGCGTGCCGAGCTACCCGGTGTTTCTCAGAGCCGCGCACGGCAGATTGTCGCTGGTGCAATTGTTGCCCGAACAACCATGGAACGTTTACATATCAATGAACTCGAGATCTGCCCTTGGGCTCTGCGCGAAGGCATTGTTTTACGCTGGCTAGACTGGATGGAACGCTAACTTTTTTAGACCTTGTTTTAGACGATGGGCTCGTCTATCCAATCACAGGCAATAACTTCTCCAGCGCGGCAATGCAAGATAATTGCTTGAGCTGGCTCCAATTCGCGATCCATTGATTTAAAGTACTTTTTGCCAACTAATTTCTTAACTAACTTAGGAATTATCGGATTATGGCTACAAACTATCGCTGGAATACCGCGATCCATTAAATCTTGAATGTAATCCAATGAGACTTCTTTATCCTTTTCATACCCGTATTCAGATAAATCGGCAGAGTAAATTGGAGTTATCTCCAGGGCGCGAGTCATTGGTTCAACAGTCTCGGTACAGCGAAGCGCATCTGAAGTATGAACTTCTTTTGCACCATAAGAAAGATAAATTGGAAGCAATCGCTTCGCCTGTAACTGACCTTTATGTTCAAGGGGACGATCACCGTCATCGCCGCTCCACTCGGTGCGTTTTAACGCTTTGGCATGGCGCAACAAAATGATTGGGAAGGTATCTGTACCAAACTCCAAGAAGTAGTCGACAATCTTTCGATCATCTTTGTTTGTCAGACGTTCTTTAGCTAGCTTTGGTGAAAGCCATTCAAGTAGATCTACCTCTTCTGGATTCGGAGATCCTTCCTGAAAATCACTTGCTTGAGCCGCCCAGTACCGCACTTCTTTAGGCGCACCTTCAAGTTTATAAATAACAACACCGATTTCAGGACCAAAGGTTGATGTGTAGCCAGTTTCTTCTAAAACTTCACGGTAAGCAGTTGCGATATGTGACTCGTTATTTTCTACTTTGCCTTTAGGAAGTGACCAATCGTCATAACGGGGACGGTGGATAACGGCAATCTCGATATCGGATTCAGAGCTTTTACGCCATAAAACAGCGCCTGCGGCTTGGATTAGCGGTGCGCCATCTTCTTTACTCATGGCCTAGCCTTTCGATAACGCTTTACGTAAATACCTTGCAAATCTTGCAAAGGTTCACCTGACTTATCTGTCGTTACCCGCTTCCAGGAATCGGCGTCCTGATGCCAGCTTGCTGTTTCCTCGCTGATGGAAAGATCGATCAACTCTTGTAATGAGCTCTTATGAGCTGGGCGCTCAATACGCACCAGGCTTTCTACTCGGCGATCAAGGTTTCGGTGCATTAAATCTGAGCTGCCGATCCAGTATTCATTATCGCCGCCATTAACAAAATGATAAATACGAGAATGCTCAAGGAATCTTCCCAAAATTGATCGGACTCGAATATTTTCAGATAGACCTTTAATGCCAGGGCGGATCGCACATATTCCACGGATGATTAAATCGATTTTCACACCAGCAGCAGATGCCTGATATAGCGCCTCCACGAATTCTTCATCAAGCAGTGAATTTAACTTCATCTGAATGCCAGCTGGCTTGCCAGCCTTCACATTTGCTATTTCCTTTTCGATTTTTTCTAACAAGCCGGTACGAAGGGTACGTGGAGCGACTAATAGCCTCGAATAAGTTGAGTGTGGTGCAAAACCTGATAGCTGATTAAAGAGTTTTGTTAGATCTTCCGTTAAAACAGTATCAGCGCTAAGAATTCCTAGATCCTCATAGAAGCGCGCAGTCTTTGGATTGTAATTTCCAGTACCAATATGGCAGTAGAGGCGCAGGCCTTGCGATTCATCACGCACGACGAGTGAGAGTTTGGCGTGAGTTTTAAGACCCATCAATCCATAAACCACGTGCACGCCAGCTGCTTCTAACTTTCGCGCCCAGCGCACATTGGCCTGCTCATCAAAGCGAGCACGGATTTCAATTACAGCTAGAACTTGCTTACCCGCCTCGGCAGCTTCAATTAGCGCTTCAATGATTGGTGAATCACCCGAAGTTCTGTAGAGCGTCTGCTTAATCGCAAGCACATTCGGATCTTGTGCTGCATGCTGCAAGAACTGAACTACTGAAGAAGTAAAGGATTCATAGGGGTGGTGGAGCAATATCTCACCTTGGCGAATCGCGGCAAAGAAAAGATCTGGCTCTTCGGAATCGACTTCACTAAGGGCGGCGGCGGTTCTTGATCTAAATGCTGGGTACTTTAACTTTGGTAGATCTAAATCTGCGATCTTTGATAAATCGGTTAAATCCAAAGGTGCCGGAAGTGAAAGAACGTTTGCAGGGTTTATATCTAACTCCTGGCAGAGTTTATCTAGCAAGTGCTTATCAATACCTTCTTCAATTTCCAGTCGAACCGGCGGGCCAAAACGGCGGCGGGCAAGTTCTTGCTCTAGTGAATCAAGTAAGTCTTCAGTATCTTCATCTTCAAGTTCAATATCTTGATTTCTCGTAATACGAAATGTGTAGTGATCTTGAATCAACATACCTGGAAATAGTTCTTGTAAGTGAATTGAAATCAGATCTTCTAGGAGTAAAAAGCGCTTGCTGTTTGCTGCCGGGCTTACTGATACCAAGCGCGAAAGAATCGGCGGAACCTTAACGCGCGCAAAGTACTCTTCAGAGCTCTTCGGGTTCTTGACGATAACTGCCAGGTTTAGAGATAACCCAGAGATATATGGAAAAGGGTGAGATGGATCTACGGCTAGCGGCGTAAGTACCGGAAAGATGCGATCGCTAAAAATACGTGAGACGTGGTTTCGTTCGTCATCGGAAAGATCATCCCAGCGAATAATCTCGATATCGTGGCTCTTAAGTTCAGGGGTTATCGCTTTCTTAAAGAGGTTTGCATGGCGCAGCGTTAACTCTTTAACCCGCTCTGAAATTGCGGCAATTAGCTCTGCTGCGGTATATCCGGCAGAGTTAACTAAATGCGGATTAGATTCAAGTTTGCCGAGAACTGAAGCGACTCGAACCATATAAAACTCATCTAAGTTTGATGCAAAAATTGTTAGGAAGCGAACTCGTTCAAGAATTGGAATCGAGGTGTCTTCAGCCATTTCGAGCACACGCTCGTTAAAGGAGAGCCAACTTAGCTCTCGATCAATTAAATGAGCAGCTTCAGGCATGGGCTAAGTCTCTCTTGCTTAAGTGAATATTGAGTAATCGGTAGGTGGACAGCGGCTAAACGGGCCAGCTTGTGGGGGTTGGGTACTTAGCGGTGCGCCCATCTCCAGATGATTTTCCACGAAGGCGGCGCCAGATCCATGGAAGTGCAAAAGTAAAGAACCAAATAGCAGATAGCACACGCTTTTTTAACCAGGGAGTTGGCGCAGCAGGCGGAAGTGGAATTCTCCAAGCCGGATCGAATTGGTAACCCAACTTTTCTAATAACGCCTGGGCAACTCGGTGATGGCCTTCAGCATTTAAATGCAAGCGATCGAAAGCTAAGAATCTATTGTCGCTAAAGAAGGTTTCGTTATTGGCATCGATGATGATTGCACCGACTTCTGCTCCAACTTTGCGGACGATCTTATTGAATTGCCCAAAGCGCGCCGCCCAAACATCAGAGCCACGACCAGTGTTTCCCGTGCGTTCTAAAACTGTAAATAACATCACTGTTGCACCAGTTGCTGCAACACGGCGAACTGCATCTTCATACAAACTGATAGCTACTTCAGGTTTATAACTTGGACGAAGCGCATCATTTGCACCCGCATGAAATGAGAACAAAGTTTCTGGACCGGTCACATAGGAAATCGCCTGCGGAAGTTGGTCATCAATTACCTGCTTAAGTAATTTTCCACGCACCGCTAAATTTACATAGGTAAATCCATCAACTTCTTGGCTCATCACATCAGCGATGCGATCGGCCCAGCCGCGGTATTGCCCACCGACGATTTCATCGGACATGCCTTCGGAGTATGAATCTCCGCAGACAATTAAACGTTTGTACTTCATCTATCCCTGACCTATTTACCTTTACTTATTAACTTTACTTGTTACATTTACTTGCGACGTTGCTCGTCTACCCAGAAGAGCGCAATTGAAGTTGCAACGCTGGCATTAAGTGATTCAGTTGTGGCGCGCATCGGAATTGAAACGACGAGGTCGCACTTTTCGCGCACTAGGCGGGAAAGTCCTTTTCCTTCGCTTCCGACTACGATCATCACATTCTCTTTTGCGACCTTCATTCCGCTCAAAGTCTCATCTGATTCGCCATCTAGACCGATAACAAAGCAGCCCAGCTTCTTAGCATCGTCAATTGTGCGCGCCATATTGGTTACTTGGGCAACCGGTAGACGCGCTGCTGCTCCAGCGGAGGATTTCCAAGCAGATGCGGTCATTGCTGCGGCGCGACGTTCGGTCATGACAACGCCTGCTGCACCAAATGCTGCCGCGCTTCGCACAATTGCACCGAGGTTACGAGGATCAGTTACGCCATCGAGTGCAACGATCAAGATCGGATGGTTGGCGCGTTCGGTAATTTCTTGGAATGAAGAGTATTGATACGGCTTAATTGCCAAGATAATTCCTTGACTATTTGCGTTAATGCCTTCAAGTTCTGCGCGGTGAACTTCGCGAATTGGAAGTTGGTGATGCAGCGCAAGTTGCAGTGATTCAGCAACGCGATCATCGACATCGATACTGCGAGCAACAATTAACTCGGTTGCCGGAACGCTGGCGCGAAGCGCTTCAAGAACTGCGTTACGACCAGAAACAATTTCTCCCTTTGGTCGCTCGCTTCGACCGGTGCGAGTACGTGGTGAAACTTTCTTTTCGGCAGCCTTCTTACGCTTTGCCGCTGCGTGGTACGGACGGTCTTCCGCCTTTGGTGTTGGGCCCTTACCTTCTAAGCGACGTTTGTTTTTTCCGCCGGTTCCACCGGTTGGTCCCTTTTTAGAACTTGATCGAGCTGCGCCACGAGGTTTTGCAGTGCCGGCCATTTACTTCTCGCTTATCTGTGAGATAGACCAACGTGGCCCTTGTGCTGTGTCTTCAATAATAATTCCAAGTGCCGCTAATCCATCGCGAATCTGATCTGAAGCGCCAAAGTCTTTGCGCTCGCGCGCTGCTGTGCGTTGCGCCAAAGCCAATTGAATAACGCCATCGAGTGCATCAGTTAAATCGGCACCACCACTTGTTGCAAAGGCTGGATCAAATGGATCGCAGCCAAGTACTTCAAGTGCGCCGCGAATTTCATTTGCTGATGCTGAAATCTGCGCTTTATCGCCTGAAGTAATTGCGCTATTTCCTAAGCGAAGCGCTTCAGATATTCCGGCAAGCGCTGTTGGTACTGCTAAATCATCGTTCATGGCATCGGTAAAACCTTGTGAAATAACGGGCGTTGGCTGCTCGCCAAGAATTTCAACAGCGCGATTTAAGAAACCTTCGATGCGACGGAAAGCAGTTGCAGATTCGGCAAGTGCTTCGTGTGAGAACTCAAGCATTGAACGGTAATGCGCGCTGCCTAGATACCAACGCAATTCAACGCCGCGAACAGTCTTTAAAAGTTCGGCGACTTGTAGTGAATTACCAAGTGACTTAGACATTTTTTCACCAGATGCGGTTACCCAAGCGTTGTGCATCCAGCGCTTTGCAAATGCGTAACCCGCAGCTTCTGATTGCGCGATCTCGTTCTCGTGGTGCGGAAAGATCAGATCAAGTCCACCACCGTGAATATCAAATGCTTCACCAAGGTATGAATGCGCCATCGCAGAACATTCAAGGTGCCAACCAGGTCGACCTGGTCCCCAAGGAGTTGGCCAAGATGGATCTCCCGGTTTTGCCGCCTTCCAAAGTGCAAAGTCCCGTGGATCTTTTTTGTAAGTCTCATCGGCGTCAGCAGCTGGTTGTAGGTCATCAACCTTCTGACGAGAGAGCGTTAAATAAGATTCGAGTTTGCGAACCTCTAGATAAACATCGCCATTGCCGGGCGCATATGCCGCACCGCGTTCGATGAGCAGAGTCATTAACTCAATCATCTGAGTTACGTGCCCGGTTGCGCGTGGTTCGTAAGTTGGTGGTGCAACATTTAACGCCGCGTATGCATCAGAGAATGCGCGCTCGTATTTCATCGCAACTGCCCACCATGGCGCCTTCTCGTGCACGGCCTTATGCAAAATCTTGTCATCGATATCAGTGACGTTACGAATGAAAGTTACGTTGTAACCAGATTTTGTTAACCAGCGACGCAAGATGTCGAAGTTAACGCCAGAGCGCACATGTCCGATATGTGGGGGCGCTTGAACGGTTGCACCGCAGAGATAAATACCGACTTCGCCAGCCTTTAGCGGAACAAATGGGGATGTAGTTCGCGTTAGCGTGTCATATAAAGATAGCGAACTCATTGGCTAAGTCTATCTTGCAAGGCTTATTTAGAATAAATCAGCGCAGATGCAATGGCTGCAATGCCCTTGCCTTCACCAGTTAGGCCCATTC
>CAZLTK010000019.1:0-12557 GCA_964562535.1 uncultured Candidatus Planktophila sp. | reverse complement strand
GCATCGCGCACTGAAGCCAACGGATGGCTCTTATGCAACATAACCGGGTGAACACGAACGGAAATCTCATCAGCAGGTGTTAGCTCGGCGATAGCTAGCAACTTAATTACGTGATCCATAGATTTTGCGATCTTTACATCTTCCAAAGTGATCTTGGAGATTCCTTCGCGGTAGACATCATCAACTGTTACGCGAGTGTGGAAGGCAAGGCCAGACAAGATCGCTGCCTTTGCTGCCGCATCAAAGCCTTCAATATCTGCAGTTGGATCCGCTTCGGCATAACCAAGAGCTTGCGCTTCTTTCAAAACATCAGCGAATTCACGGTTATCTTCATGCATCTTGGTCAAGATGTAATTTGTGGTTCCATTTACGATTCCCATTAAACGAGTTACGAAGTCGCCAGCAAGTGAGTCACGCATCGGACGAATAATTGGGATCGCACCAGCAACAGATGCTTCGTAGTAAATATCTTCACCCTTTGAATAGGCAGCGGTAAACATTTCAGCGCCATGGCTAGCAAGTAACGCTTTATTTGCGGTAACAACAGATTTACGATTTTCGATCGCAGTCATGATTAACTCGCGCGCAGGCTCGATGCCACCCATGACTTCGATGATTAGATCAATCTCGGGATCGTTAACGATCGAGAATGGATCTGTTGTAAAGAGGCTTGAATTGATGCCTTCGTAAGGTTTAATGGTGCGAACCGCGATGCGTGAGAGTTCCATCTTTACGCCGGCGCGAGTAGATAGCTCGGCGGTATCAGCTAGCAACAAGCGCGCGACAGAACTTCCGACCACGCCACATCCGAGCATGCCGATACGTACTGGTTTATCTGCTGGGCTCATCTGCCTATTCTTTCACATCAAGTGCGAGCAGATCTTCCTCATTTTCACGGCGCACAATTACGCGGGCTTTTCCATCTTTTACTGCAACTACAGGTGGGCGCGGCACATGGTTGTAATTACTAGCCATGCTGCGGCCATATGCGCCGGTAGCTGGAATCGCAATCAAGTCACCAGGTGCGATATCGCTTGGCAAATTTATCTCGCGGATAACGATATCGCCAGTTTCGCAATGCTTTCCAACAACGCGTGAATTAACTGTCGCTGCAGACGATGCGCGATGGGCAATTACTGCATGATATTCAGCATCGTAAAGTGATGGGCGAATATTGTCACTCATTCCGCCATCTACGGAAATGTAGCGACGAACCTTGCCATCTTCGAGAACTACATCTTTAGTTGTGCCAACTTCATACAAAGTAAATGTCGTTGGGCCAACAATGGCGCGCCCTGGTTCGATAGAGATAATTGGAATATTCAATTTATGTTTTTCGCATGATGCAGTAACTGCGCTGCGCAGCGCTGGCATTACCTCACCTGGTTCTAGAGTTTCATCGCCTGGCAAATATGCAATTCCGTATCCGCCACCGAGATCTAGTTCAGGAAGTTCTTTACCGTAAATATCGCGGTACTTGGCAAGCAACGAGATCAAACGATCTGCGGCAAGTTGGAAGGAATCGGTACCGAAAATTTGCGAACCGATGTGAGAATGAAAACCGCGGAGTTCAAGTTCTGGGTGGCTTAAGACTTTTTCAACAGCGGCCCAAGCAGCGCCACTGGCTATAGAGAAACCAAACTTCACATCTTCATGGGCAGTTGAAATTGATTCGTGGGTATGTGCCTGGATGCCTGGAGTCAGGCGCAACATGACGCCTTGTACTTTCTTATGGCTGCGCGCAACGGTGGCCACGCGATCAATTTCATGGATGGAATCCATAACAATGGTCTTAACGCCAACGCTTACGGCACGATCAATTTCGGCAACCGATTTATTGTTTCCATGTACTTCAATCTTCTGTGGATCAATACCACCAGCGAGTGCAACCGCTAATTCGCCACCAGTGCAGACATCGATTCCGATTCCGCACTCCTTTACCCAAGTCGCTACTGCAGTAGAAATAAAGGCCTTTGCTGCGTAATAAACTACGCCTGCGCGCGAACCAAACTCATCGCGCAACGCGTTATTCCAAGCCATTGCGCGTGTACGAAAATCATCTTCATCAATAAAGAATGCTGGCGTTCCAAAGTCTTGTGCCAACTTTGTTGCAGGGATGCCAGATAGTTGTAGTTCACCATTTGTGAAAGAAATATTCTTCGACCACATAGCTACATCCGCTCCGGCGCGCTAACACCAAGTAAGAGAAGACCATTCTTCAGTACTTGCAGAGTTGCTGCACATAAATTAAGTCGGGCGCTATGTAGCGCAGTCGCTGGCTCATCCCCCATCGGCAAGACGCGGCAATCGGCGTAGAAGCCGTGATAAACCCCGGCTAATTCTTCGAGGTAACGGGCGATGCGATGTGGTTCGCGGAGTTCGGCGGCGCTAGCCACGATACGTGGGAATTCGGCGAGCGATCCAAGAAGTTCGTTCTCGCGATCATGTGAAAGCTGAGCGGGATCAAAGTTATCTAGACCACTTGCGATATTTAACTCGGCGGCGTTGCGCAGAACAGCAGCAATACGCGCGTGGGCATACTGCACGTAATAAACTGGGTTCTCATTTGTATTTCGCTTTAAAATATCGAGATCCATAACCATCGGAGTATCAACTGGATAGCGAATCAGCGTGTAACGAGCAGCATCAACGCCAACTTTTTCTACAAGCTCATCCAGAGTAATGATCGTGCCTGCGCGCTTGGATAGTTTTACTTCTTCGCCACCTTCCATGATCTTTACCAATTGACCGATTAAGACATGGATGTTGTATTCAGGGTTATCACCAGCACATGCTGCGGTTGCCTTAAGGCGATGGATATAGCCGTGGTGATCTGCGCCCAGCATGTAGATGCAAATATCGAAACCGCGTTCGCGCTTATTGATGTAATAAGCAGTATCTGATGAAAAGTAAGTTAGATCGCCATTTGCCTTAACTAGTACCCGATCTTTATCGTCGCCAAAGTCAGTTGTTCGCAGCCATGTTGCACCATCTAATTCAAAGACATGTCCTTGGGCACGTAATTTATCTAGACCATGTTCGACGCTTCCACCATCGTGCAAGCTGCGTTCTGAGAACCAGACATCGAAGTGAGTGTTAAAGGTTTCTAGAACGCGCTGCTGATCCTTAAGTTGTAATTTGTAGGCAGCTTCGCGGAATGCAATCAGACGTGGTTCTGCTTCTAACTTGGTTATCTCTGGATTCTCTGCGAGAACTTCCTTAGCCAAATCTGCGATGTATTCACCCTGGTAACCATCTTCGGGAATTGGTTGGCCAAGGGCTGCGGCTTGCACAGATTGTCCGAAGAGATCCATCTGATTGCCGCGGTCATTTATATAAAACTCACGAACTACTTCTGCACCTGCTGCAGTTAATACGCGACCAAGTGCATCTCCAACTGCTGCCCAGCGAGTGTGTCCTAAATGCAGTGGGCCAGTTGGATTAGCAGAGATAAATTCGAGGTTGATCTTTACGCCAGCAAGCGCAGTGCCTTTGCCGTAACTTTCTTTTGCGCTCAAAATTGTGCGCACTAAGTCGGCTTGGCTGGCGCGATTTAGCTTGATATTGATAAAGCCAGGACCTGCAATATCAACTGCAGAAACTTCAGGAAGTTTCTCTAAATCTTTCTTAAGTAACTCTGCAACTTCGCGCGGGTTCTTTCCGGCAGGTTTTGCAAGCTGCAACGCAATAGAAGATGCGTAATCACCATGGTCGCGATTCTTTGGTCGCTCCAAAGGGATATTGGCAGGAACGGTTCCGATCAAATCTCCACGCTCAATAGCGTGCGAGATTGCCACCTGAATTTGGGCAGCTAATAGATCCGAATGTGAACTCACAGGGCAAGGTTACCCTGCGCAGCGATTTACTTTCCGAACCCCATTAGGTGCTCAAGAGCGAGCTGATTAAGGGCTTCATACTGATAACCGCGTGCGCCGGCTGCTTCAACATCGAATGAATCTTTAGAAAGATCCTTCCAACTTTCACCAGCGCCCATAGTGTTTTCAGTAAGCCCTGGAATATTGGAATCTTTCTGTGCAGCGATAACGCGTGGATCGTTGCGATAGGCAGTAGCACGATCTTTCAACGCTAAATAGGTGCGCATATTTGCGGTTGCAGAATCCCAAACGCCCTTGTCATCTTCGGTACGACCTGGCTTGTAATCAAAGTGCTTTGGACCGTCGTACTTATAGCGCTCAAGAAGTTCAACAAGGAAGAACGCTGACTTTAGATCGCCATGGCCGAAAACTAGATCTTGATCGAATTTCGGTCCGTGCTGACCATTTAGATCAATGTGGAATAACTTCTTCTGCCAGAGCGCCTGAGCGATTCCGTGAACGAAGTTAAGTCCGGCCATTTGTTCGTGGCCAACTTCTGGGTTTAGACCAACCAACTCTGGATGATCAAGGGTGTAAATAAATGCAAGCGCGTGACCAATTGTTGGCAAGAAGATATCGCCGCGTGGTTCATTTGGCTTTGGTTCGATTGCAAATTTAATCTTGTAGCCATTATCCAAAACATATTGGCTAAGAACGTTAAATGCTTCACGCATACGCTCGTGTGCGACGTAGGCATCTTTTGCTGCATCTGATTCAGCGCCTTCGCGTCCGCCCCAACAAACATATGTGTGCGCACCAAGTTCGACAGCAAGTTCGATATTGCGCATCGCTTTACGAAGTGCGTAGCGGCGGATATCGCGATCATTACTTGTAAATGCACCATCTTTAAATACTGGATGCGAGAAGAGGTTGGTTGTCGCCATTGGAACTTGCATTCCGGTTTCGGCAAGGGCCTTCTTAAAGCGATCGATGTGTCCGCGGCGAGATGCATCATCGCTTCCGAATGGAATCAAATCATCATCATGGAATGTAACGCCGTATGCGCCACGTGCTGCGAGTTCATTAACTGTACGAACCGGGTCGAGCGCGCCACGAGTGGCATCACCAAATGGATCGCGCGCTTGCCAGCCGACGGTCCAAAGTCCGAAGGTGAACTTATCTGCTGGGGTTGGAGTCAATGACATGTAACTTCCTCACTTCTTCGCTGCATGAGCGCGTTGTGCGGGCGAAAACCCGAAATTTTGTATAAGGCGAACTTACCTCTAACCTATGCTGCAGTACATGAGTTTTTTGTAACATTCTCATGACGCTCCAGCGGGAGTGGTGAAATGGCAGACACGCAAGTCTTAGGAACTTGTGCTTCGGCGTGCGGGTTCAAGTCCCGCCTCCCGCACCAGAGTTTTTATTTAAGATTCAAAATCAATATCAATAAAGGTCCAGATATTCATGGCTAAAAAATCTCCAGCAAAGATAAAGAAGCTGCGGGGCGAAGCTATGCGCGCAGCCGCCCAACGCAAGGCTGAAAAAGCGCAGAACCGTTGCGCGGTCACAAGCGGTGAAGTTGATTTAGATGCCTACGCCGCAGTTGATGGCGTATGGCGCGAACTTGGATTGGCAGCACCTGCCCGCAGAGCGTTAATTGATGAGGGTCTCTATAAAGTCAGCGATTTAAGAAAATACTCGCTAGATGCCATAAGGGATTTACATGGAATGGGACCAAATGCGATTCGGATATTAATCACCGCGATGAAGAAGAGCGATATCTCGTTCCGAAAATAAATTAGGAGTTCTGGGCTAGTTAGTGATTGCCCAAGCAACCAGGACTCCACCAATTACTCCTAGCGCAACCATTACTTCGCGCTTTCCCAGAAATCCATGCGCACCCTTTATGAATGTTAGAACCAGTGCGATAAATCCCGGAATGAAAACCGCTGCGCTATTTACCAAAACTCCATCTTTACCTGTTTGATAACGCAAATTAATTAGCCCGATAGCAAATAACAAGTAGCTCGCCATTCGGTAATTATTTAGCGCGTACTTTGAGATGGGTGAATTTGTCATGTCTCTATCCTACAAATATTAAAGGGGCGCCGGTTTCCCGACGCCCCTTTAATTTTAACTATTTAGACGATTAGTGATCGTCCTTCATTCCTTCTGCCATTGACTTCATGCGAGCGATCTTCAAGATTGTGAGACCGAATACGCACTTAGCTAGAACGTCAGCGACTGTGTAACCAACTTGTACGCCAACGAATTGATCAGCAGATGCCATTCCTTCGCCCATACCAAGGATGTATGAAACTGGGTATACGCCCCATGTCGCGATGAGAAGGAGACGCAAGCGACCTACGGTTGCTGCAACGCCTTCTGGCTGGCGATCAAGTGACTTACCAAGCTCTACGAACAATACGTAGAGGATGTAAAGGAATGGAAGTGTTGAAAGAACACCGTAAAGGATCTGTGTGTTCTGGTCGTTTGAGATTTCACCTGGGTAACCAAGTGCGATCATCGCAGCTGAAGCTGGAACCAAACGAGTGATGAGTGACTTTGAAACTTCCTTTGCAAGTGCAAGCACTGCAATAACTTCAACAAGAAGTAGAGGAACAGTTAGTAGCCAGTCAACATAACGGTATGCCTCGTTGAATGCACCCTGGTCTCCAGAAACCTTAACTGACATTGCTTCAGATGATTCTGAGAATGAGTTAAAGATTCTCCAGTAGTGGTAGCCAGCAATGAATGTAACCATTGATGACATAACGAGAGCGTTGCGGTACTTAGGCAGTACGCGAGCCTGTGAAACGAGGGTATAAATTGTGCAAGCAAGCATTGAAACTAGTCCAAACGAGAATACGTTGTAGACCAGGTTCCACTGATTTGCGGTTAGGGTTAACATGTAAATAAGCCTCCGTGGGGTGCTTAATACTTCAAGAACCATTCGGCCCTAGAAGCCAGTGCTAAATCGATGAAGTCCTCGAGGAACCACATCCACTCACTCTGGTAAGTCATAGTGTGAACCTGCTGCGAGCGATTTGCATCAATACTCGGCGGTATTTTTCAGGTTTTTTCAAGAAAATTCGAAAAATTACGCTCATTTTGCACCTTAACTAGGGCAATTACCCGAACAACTACCATCTACTCCCCTCCCAGTTAGGCTTGCCAGATGCGCCGCGAGCTACAGGATCTCCACTCACATCCGGGATTTACCGCCCTGGCTACCTCGCGCTTTATCTCGAATGTGGGAAATGGCATTTCACCAGTTGCTCTAGCCTTCGGAGTTTTGGCCCTGCCCGGTGCGACGGCTAAAGATTTAAGCCTAGTCATGGCAGCGCGTATGTTTCCGATGATCACCCTGATGTTATTCGGTGGAGTAGTTGGAGATAGATTTAAGCGTAATCGAATTGTCGGTGGCGCCGACATTATTGGCAGTGGATTCGCTGCAATAAGTGCAATTTCCTTAATTGTGAACCACTCGAGTGTTTTCTTGTTGGCTTTGATGGGCGCGCTATTTGGAGTTTTAAATGCGCTCTGGTGGCCAGCGATGTCGGGTGTATTGCCAGAAGTTTTACCGAAAGAGAAGTTGCAGCATGGCAACGCAGTAATCGCGCTAACTACAAATATTGGTTATGTAGCAGGTGCGCTTTTAGGTGGAATTTTAGTGACAGCATTTGGTTCTGGTTGGGCGCTCTTGGTAGATGCGATCTCTTTCTTCATCGCTGGGATAATTGTTTGGAATCTTGATCTACCAACGATCGTGCGCGAGAATGTGAATACTGTATTCCAAGATCTCAAATCTGGTTGGCAAGAATTTATCTCGCGATCCTGGGTAGTAACAGTTGTTGTGGCATTTGCCTTAATTAACGTCTCATATGAATCTTTATTGCAGATTTTAGGTCCCTTGAATTTCTCAAAGTTTGATAATGGACCGCAATTCTGGTCATTTAACCTTGCTGCCCTTACGACAGGCATGCTTTTTGGGAGTTTAATTTCTCTAAAAGTTCACTTTGGTCGCCCACTGCTCTTTGCCATGTTGATTATTTCAGCAACTGCAATTTGGGATTTCTCGCTTGCGCTCAGCACGCCGCTGTGGATCTCACTAATTTGCGCGTTTTGTGCTGGAGTTGCAATGGATATCTTTACAGTTATATGGAACACGTCATTGCAATCGCATGTACCAGAAGAGTCTTACTCACGTGTTGTCGCTTATGACGCTTTCGGATCCTTTGCTTTATCTCCTGTAGGCATTGCGGTTGCCGGTCCACTGGCAGAGCAATTTGGGGTAAGTGTGATGCTCTGCATCACTGGCGCGTTAACTTTGACCGCAGCACTCGCCGCACTCTCTGTAAAATCCGTGCGTGAGCTAAAACTGGTCCGCAAAGCGTAGGGTTCGTACATGAGTAAAGAAGCCAGCGAGCGCGAAAAGTTAGCAGCAGTAGCACCACCAAAGTTGCGCGGCTGGTTCCACTTAGCCGCGACACCTGTAGTAATTATCGCTTCGCTTGTTCTATTTATATTAAGTAAGAATTCACTTAAATTTGCAGTTGCTCTCTATTCAATTACCGCGATTATGCTATTTAGCGTTTCCGCTATTTATCATCGCGTACCTTGGTCACCCGCCAAGAAAAAGATTTGGCGCCGTTGGGACCATGCAAATATAAATTTACTTATAGCCGGCTCTTACACTCCCTTTGCGGTAACGCTCCTTGAAGGAAACGATCAAATAATCTTGCTAAGTGTTGTCTGGGTCGGCGCGCTATTAGGCGTTGCGCTGCGCATTTTCTGGGTGGGTGCGCCACGTTGGTTATATGTTGCTAATTATCTGCTGCTGGGCTGGGTTGCAGTTATTTATACGCCACAGCTTTATAAAGAAGGTGGCCTCTGGGTACTGCTTCCAATAATCATTGGTGGCCTGCTCTATTCAATTGGAGCGATCTTCTATGCGCTAAAGCGCCCGGGCAGAGCGGCAAAGTACTTTGGTTTCCATGAGCTTTTCCATATATTCGTGCTCGCCGCATGGGTATCGCAGTACCTCGCCGTCTCCTTCGCGATATACCGCGACTGAATCACCCCACTTTTAAACTTTCCACCCTTTGCCCTAATCTAGGCACATGGCTGAGAAGAACTCGTTCCTTAATTGGGTTGGATTTAGAGAGAGTGAAAGCACTGCTCCAAGTTCAGTAGATCGCATCCGCGAACTCGAATCACAACTAAACGACCTTCGCTCACGTCGCGATATCACTTCCTTAAGTAAGGAAGAGTTTGAAATTCTCGCAACCGAAACTGCGATGTCGATGATCAAGTCAGCGCAAGCGCGCGAATCAAAAGCTTATGCATCTTCAGAGCGCGTTGTTCTTGAAGCAACTCGCCAGGCGAAAGATGCCATCGAAGGCGCTGAAACTAAAGCGCGGACAATTTTATCTGGCGCTGAAGCGCGCGGCCGTAAGTACATCACTGCGGCAGAAGCAGAAGCAGCAGAACGTCTTTCTTCGGTAGAACGTGAAGCGCAGGCAATCTTTGATGAGAAACGCCGCGAAGCTACAGCACTTGCACAAGCAGCGCGCCGCGAAGGTGAGCGAATCATTACCGAGGCGACAAGTGAAGTTTCAGAATATCGCCAATGGTTAAGTGGCGTAATTGCTGAAGCAGAGCGCCTCTACAAAATCCAAACCCAATCTT
Organism: uncultured Candidatus Planktophila sp.; assembly: GCA_964562535.1. Lineage (GTDB taxonomy): Bacteria > Actinomycetota > Actinomycetes > Nanopelagicales > Nanopelagicaceae > Planktophila. Next base: position 3,048 of record CAZLTK010000019.1, on the reverse strand, counting down.
TGGATGCTGCCGAACAAGCGATCGCGCAGAGCCGGACTCGCTTAGATTCAGCATTTGAAAGACTTGCCAATCTCCACAAGACCGTAAATGAAAACTTAAATGCAGATAACACAGTAATTGATACTGGTCCAAAGAAAGTTATTAGCCAGCGAACTAAGCCAGCTCTTGCTGCACCGGCTAAGAAATCTGCTCCTAAAAAGAGAGCTGCTAAGAAAAAACCTGCCAAGCGTCGGTAATTAATATGGCTACCAAACGCGGTATCCAGTACATCCCTGCAATTGATGGTCTACGCGCTGTCGCAGTAATTGCGGTAATGCTCTATCACCTGGGAATCGAATGGATTCCTGGTGGATTTCTTGGAGTCGATCTCTTCTTTGTTATCTCAGGTTATGTAATTACTCGCTTACTTCTTGATTCAATTCAGCAACGCGGTGGTTTAGATCTGCGCGATTTTTATATGGCGCGAATTCGCCGATTGCTACCGCCTCTTTTATTCATGTTGATCGTGACCTCAATTGTGGTTGGGCTCTGGGCGCCTGATACAACGAAGAAATTCCTTACCGATGCTCCTTTCTCAATCTTCGGCGGTATGAACTGGTGGTTGGTCTTTAACCAACAGGATTACTTTGAAAGTAGCGGGCGGCCACCACTTCTTCAACACACGTGGTCTCTAGCTGTTGAGGCCCAGTTCTACTTAATCTGGCCGCTGATTCTGCTCTTGGTGCTTCGCTTCTTCGGCAAGAAATTGATTTCCATTGCAGCGCTAGTTATTGCGATAACTTCAGGAATTATCTTGATGTTGGTCTCTTTCCAAGTTGATGCTTCAAATACTTCAAAAGTTAGCCATATCTACTTTGGAACCGATACCCATAGCATCGGCCTCTTCTTAGGTGCAGCACTTGCTGTTAGTTGGATCCCCCAGAATTTCCGTACTGAAGTAAGCCGTAGAGCCCAAGATTTCATCGACGGAATTGGAGTCTTTGGATTCCTCGGAATCTTGGCAACATTCTTACTTATCGATGAATCAAAACCCGCTCTTTATCGAATCGCTTTTCCATTAGCCGGAATCTTCGGCACCGCAATTCTGATTTCGATTGTGCATCCAGCATCTCGCTTTGCACCACTTTTGCGTAATCGTGTTCTCCTTTGGATCGGAGAGCGCTCATATGCAATTTACTTATGGCACTGGGTAATCTTCCAAATTTCGCGCCCACAAGTTGATCTAGATGGAGAAGATTGGGCGCTCTTTACCTTGCGTATCTTGGTTGTACTAGCGTTAGCAGATATTTCGCTGCGCCTAGTAGAACTACCAATCAGAAGCGGCGCTGTAGCCTTTTGGTTTAAGGGAATGAAGTACCGCACTCCTTATGTGCGCAGAAGGCAGAAGATAGGCGTCTGGTTGATCTCATCTTGGATCCTTCTACTTTCTGCAACTATTTCCCTTAATGCTTTGGTTGAAATAGACAACAAGAATAAAGATTTAGCGCAATTACTTAAAGATGCTAATAAACCGGTTACAACTGTTGTAGATAGTTCTGAACCTGGCCTATGGGTAACGGGAGATTCGGTAATTCTAGGAATTAGATCTGAGATTGAAGATAAGTACCCGATTGCGCTGATAAATGCGCGAGTTGGTCGCCAAGCACCTGAACTACTTGAAGTGATGAAGGTTGATGGCCCGAAGGTCTTGAACTCCACTGTTATCTTCAATCTTGGTAATAACAATGCGCTGACCCGTGATCAGGTAGTCGAGATCTTTGAAGCGGTTAAATCTGCACCTAAAGCAATCGTGGTTAACACAGCCGTTCCAAGGCCTTGGAAAGAGGCCAATAACGCTTTGATCAGCGAAGTCGCAACTAGTTATTCCAATATCTCAGTAATTTCTTGGGATCAGATATCTCAAGGTCGAACCGAATATTTCGCACCTGATGGCGTGCATCTGGTTCCAGCCGGTGTTCGCGCCTACGTGGCAGCCATCGAAACCAAACTTTAGTGGGTGAATAAAAAAATAACCCCCACCGAAAAGGTGAGGGTTATTTTCTTTACTAATTAGTTGATAGGAATTACTCGAACTGACCGGCAAATCCAAATGCCTTAGCAGTTGCGATCTGTCCATCTGAGTAAACAGATGAGACTCGGAATGATGTTGAACTATCAGTTGAAGTCTTCGTGAATTCAATTGAGAGTTGATCTGCTGGAAGAACGCCTGATTCTTTCCATTCGCCCATTCCTGAACGAACTTCAAACTTATAGCCAGTTAGACCAGCTGTTGCCGCTGGCGCTCTCCAAGTAATAACCATTACTGACTTAGATGAATCTTTCCAGTTTCCAATAAAGCGACCTGGCGCTTCAACTGCTGCGACTGCTTCGCCATTTGTTGCTGGCTCGCTCGCTTCAGGTGTTGCCTCTTCAGACATCTCTGGCGCTGCTGACTCAGAAGCTGTTGCTGATGGAACTGGTGCAACGTCATCGCCATCTGATGCAGGACGTGAAATAACAACGATTGCAAGAAGTGCGATACCGATAATTGCTGCGATCAAAACGCGTGGTGAAGTTTGCTGCTTTGGCGCTGCACTTGGCTTAGCCGCTGGTGCTGGCTTTGCAACTGGAGTTGTAGAAACATTTACCGCTGATGGACGCTTTACGCCACCAACTGGTACTGGAGGAATAACTAAACTATTTGCAGAAGATGACTTCTTCGCTGCAGATTTCTTGACTGCGCTCTTCTTACGCGCAGGGGCCTTCTTGGCCGCCTTCTTTACAACCTTTTTAGCAGCAGCCTTCTTCTTCGCAGGCGCTTTCTTAGCAACCTTCTTCGCTGCCGCCTTCTTTGCTACCTTCTTTGCTACCTTCTTTGCTACCTTCTTTGCAGGAGCCTTCTTGGCAACTTTCTTTACAACTTTTTTCGCTGCGGCCTTCTTCTTAGCCGGTGCCTTTTTCTTTACTGCCACGATGTGACTCCTTTGAAAATTGGAAACGATAAGGGTTTGAACTAACTCGTATAGGCCAAGTTTAGCCTAGGGAGTTGAGCAAAGTGATGACATGAGG
>CAZLTK010000018.1:5211-12637 GCA_964562535.1 uncultured Candidatus Planktophila sp. | reverse complement strand
AAATCTCGTAATTGGCTCGCGAATCCGCAACTAGGCATAACTAGGACTTGGGTTCCAACAGCTAAAGATTCCAGAATAACCATAGGAAAAGGTTCATCCTTGCTGGGTAATATCAATAAGTCCACATGTTGCAACATATTTTGAACTTCGTTTGAGGGAAGTGATCCCATGTATTTGAGAGTGTTTGAAATATTCTTGTTTTGAATCTCAGATTTAACAAAGTTTAATTCGCCGCCATCAGGTCCATAAATTTCAAAACTCAGATCTGATTCCCTGAAATGTTCTGCAAGGTCAATAAACTTATCGACTCCCTTTCGCTTATCCAATCGTGAGCAGAAGATAATTCTTTTAATCGAGTTGTGGTGTGGTGAAACTTCACGCCGTATAGCCAAGCCATTGGGCAGTTTTGTGGATTGCGATTTGATTCTAATTTTCTTTACGGCCGATGCTTCGTAATCAGTGAGAACTAGATTTCGGCTAGATTTGTTTATCAGGGGCCTCGTGAGCAGCAAATCTGTGACGCGGGTGCTGATTCGGCCGTCCGAGATGATCATTCCATGGGTTTGAGTGATAAATGGTTTACGAAGAATTATCGCGAGAAAAGCTGCGAGGAAGGGAACTAGATCACGTGCAAAGTGGATGTGAACAAGATCCGAGTTGCTAATGAGCTTCTTCAGAGGAGGAATCAACTTCCAGCTCCATAACGAACTGACTTTCAGTTTTTGCGTTAATGGTCTGACGTGGATAAAACTTTCAGATAGTTCGGTATTCAGTGTGGGTTCGGAGCCCACGAGTGCACCTGAAAATATGTGGGTCTTATGCCCTCGAGAATTTAGTTCTTGGCAAAGTTCACGAGCGACTCTGACAGGGCCACCATATTCACCATTTCGCCCATTTAAAGTTAGGACGTGAAGAATATTGAGTTGAGGGCTATCTGCGGTGGTTGGCATCGCCCATCCCCTCAATTTATGTAAAGACCGATTGTTTTGATCCTAGATGGGTAAAGTCTAGAAGTAGACTTCTAAAGTGAATAGAGATCTACGGGCTTTCGTCGGGGGTACGGGTTTTACTCTCTTGGGGAAGATACGGCTGGGATTATGGTTCTTTGTTCAACATTTCTTCTTTAAATCTCCCATTTTCCCTCCTAAGTTCCGGCGACTCCTGTTGAGATCATTTGGGGCGTCTGTCGGGAGTGGAGTTTTAATCCGCCGCGGTGTGCGCGTCCATTTCCCTTGGAATCTTGAAATCGGTGATGACTGCTGGATTGGTGAAGAAGTTTGGTTTATCAACCACGAAAAGATAACTATTGGTTCAAATGTCTGTATCTCGCAGAGATCGATCATCTGCTCAGGTGGGCATGACTATCGAAGCGCCTCTCTTGAATACGCTCATAAATCAGTAGTGATTAAAGATGGCGCATGGGTTTGTTTGGATGCGAAGGTGCTACCGGGGGTCACGATTGGTGAGTGCTCTGTGGTTTCTGCCGGTGAGATTGTGCGTAAGTCTTTGCCGGATTATTCAATGTTGGTTGGTGGGCAAGTTCGCCAGATAGATCCGCCTAAGTAGATTAGTGATGTCTCGAGTATTACTTGTAACAACCAATTACTGGCCTGAGCCGACTGGGATTGCTGTTTACACAACTGACTTGGCGGAGTTGCTACAGAAAGATGGTTTTGAAGTATCGGTCCTCACAAGTCTGCCGCACTATCCATGGTGGAAGATCCCAAGTGAGTTTGCACATTTAACTGAAGGTGCGGCTCAACATGAATCAGTGGAAGTTATTAGAGCTAAGCATTTGATACCGCCGAAGATGAATGCGCTGGTGAGAATTAGGTTTGAGAGTTCGCTGTGGTGGAATTTGAGAAGGGTCTCAAAGCGTTTGGTAGGCAATGACTTTGATGCGGTTATCGCATGTATTCCAACTGTGGCTGCCGGTGTTGTGGGAAAGAGAATTGCCAAGAAGTTGGGTGTTCCGTTTGGGCTAATCGTTCAGGATTTATCTGGTGCTGGGGCGAAGCAGTCGGGGCTTAAAGGTGGTGCGCTGATTTCAAAAATTGCACTTGCGGTTGAGGGATCGGTGCTTAAGGCGGCGGATTCGCTGGTGATTGTATCCCCCGCGATGCGCGATGTGGTTTTGGGCTTTGGAGTCGCCTCGACAAAGGTTTCGCAGATTACGAATTATGCGGCTAGAAATATTGAGAGCGTAAATAGAGATTTGGCGCGTGCCAGTTTTGGTTGGGCAAGTGATGACTTTGTCGTGATCCATACAGGCAACATGGGGGCGAAACAGGGCCTGGAGAATGTAGTTGAGGCGGCTAAGGTGCTTGGTACGAATGCGAAGGTAAAGATTTATCTGGTCGGCCATGGCAATCAAGAAGCGAATTTAAAGACGTTATGTGAAGGTATTGAAAATATCTCCGTGATGGCGGCGGTTGAAGATGATCAGTATTCGGCTTTGTTAGCAGCTGCTGACTTACTGCTGGTTAACGAGCGCAGTACGCAGATGGAGATGAGTTTGCCGAGCAAGTTGACTTCGTATTTGTATAGCGAGCGCCCGGTGATTGCTGCTGTGCCAAGGGGCGGGGCGACTTGGAAGTTCTTAGATGGCATCGCTGAATTGGTGGAGGCAGGAGACCCCAAGGCGTTGGCGAAGAAAATTCTTGAGCTGAAGGCAGATCCAAAGCGATGCGCTGAATTAGCAGGTAAGGGGAGCTTATTTGCCGCCAAGAATCTAAGCCCTGAAGTTGGCCGGGCGAAGTATCTTGAATGGGTCGGCAAACTCCTCGTTTCCAAGTAAAAACCGATAGGTACCCCTTATTGGGTTGGGGCACCGCGCATAAACTTGTGGCCTACCACTTGGAGATTAATGACTACTGGATTTAGAGCACGAGTGCTGATCGCAGAAGATGAGGAGTTCACCCTCGGTCTGTTGCGTGAAGTGCTTGAGGGTGCAAACTTCCAGGTGGAAGCGGTTACAAATGTGGCCGATGCGATTTCGCGCGTTGGGTCATTTGATCCGCATGCGGTGATTACGGATTTGAACTTTGGTGTTACGGGGCCAAGTGGGGCCGACCTTCTGCAATTTATCGAGAAGGAACACCCATGGGTTGGCAAGGTAGTGCTGACTTCGCACGCCTCCCCTGGGTTGGCAATTCCCAACGGAATGGCGCTGCCTGCAGGTGTTACTTACCTCGTTAAATCTGAGTTAGGTTCTATTTCGGATTTAGTCGCTGCGGTTGAAGACTCTATTTCTCATTCTTCAAGCGAGATCGAAAAACCAGTCATTGAGAATGATCGTATTGTTATAAGCGCTACTCAGGGTGAGATTTTATTGTTACTGGCTGAGGGATACACAAATGCGGCAATCGCGCGAAAGCGGGGTACTTCCTTACGTGCCGCCGAAACCCTGGTACAGCGAACTTTTTCCAGCCTGGGTCTAAAAAACGATGAAGATTTCAATCCGCGCGTGTTAGCTGTGCGAATGTGGCAACAGGGAAAAGTTGTAGTGAAGTGAAATTTGCTTTACAAAGATTTCGCTATGCAGCAACCGGCCGATGGGCGGTTTCGATCCGCACCTACTTGGCTATTGTTTTTCCCTTTGGGTATTTAACCTCGATTGAGCGTGAAGAACTGCTCGATGCCAAATCAATCTCGCAGGCAGCTTTGATCGCACTAGGTGGTGAGTTGGTATGTGCACTTTATCTCTACGTAATGCAGGCGTTATTGCTAGGAAATCGCACTCGGGAATTACAGCCGCTCTGGCGATGCTTGTTTGTGTGGTTCAGCGCTGGATTAGTTCGCGGATTTTTTACAGCCTTAAACGCTGCGCTCGGCTTTGATCAGAGTTATAACTTTGGAGTTCGATTGCCGGCTGCAATTTTCTATACGGGAGTTGCGATGGCGCTGGCCGCGTTTTACTTCGGAACAATCGAGCGCAGAAGGCTAGAAGTCCGCGCCATGAACTCATTAAGTAAAGTTCTTGAGGCAGAAGAACTTGGGCTCACTGAAATTGAGGTAGAACGCCGCTTACACGCGTTAGCAGTAATTGAAGATCAGCTACTGCCGCAGGTAAATCAACTTCGTAATGGAATCAAAAATTTGTTGGCCTCGACTTGGGCAGCTGGGTCTAAAGATGTTGAAGATAGAACTTTAGAGGCGCTGTACCAGCAGAGCCTGAGCCTTTCGCGATCGCTTGATGAACAGAAAAAATCTTATGGGGCAAATGTCATAGAAACGCCTTCAAAGTCGGCAGGTGTTGGTTCATTCTCTTACTTCGCATCTTTACTGCCAAAAGTGATCTCGATACGTGTCACTTTTGTGATGATTCTGGTTGGTAGCTTCTCAGGACAGTTCGCGCGCAATGGATTTAATGGCGTAATTGCAGGTGCCATTGGCGCCACCGTAATTACCTTATATCTTCTGCCATTTTCACAATTACTAAAAAGAAAATTAGTAAGCGTATGGATTATCTATCCCTTCGCCTATGTGGGTGTTTTTCTAGTGCAGGGTTCGTTTAACTTACTTCAACCGAAAGTCGGGATAACGCTCGAGTACCCTTTTCCAGCGTGGTATTCGGGGCTTAAAACAGCTTATGGGGTTTTCATCGCTTCTATTATCGCCTCGCTAATCATTTCTGTGCAGGATAAATTTGAAGGTGAAACTGAGAGAGGGACAAAGTTAAGCAAGAAGGTCGAAAATATATCTACACGTAATCAATTTCTGGAGGACTCTATATTTGTGAGTCGCTACGGAACTCTGCAAGGAAAAATCACTGGGGTGACGATGGCGCTTCATCTCATGGGCGAGATGAAAAACGTCAGCAATGAGAGACGGTCTGAACTACTGACCGAAGCCAATGAAATGTTGGCCGAAAGTATTAATGAGATTGAACGACTAAGAGTTGTGCCATGAGTCCAATGAAATTCTCACGCGAAGCCAAGACTATTATTAAGCTCCTTCCAAAGTCGCTTATCAGTATGAAGGTATTCCTTTGGACTTATCCCATATCAATTGGACTTTCGTTGGCGCTAGCGCCAGATAATGTTTCAGGATTACAAAATTCACTTTTATGGCTCTTTATAGGTTTTGCCGCTCATACTGCAATGTTGCCCTTTGTTTTATATGCAAAGGAGCATGAAAAGCTCTACGAACAGATCCTGCTGGTATTAGCGATGGGTGCGACTCGAGGCGCAGTGCTAGTTCTGCTTCCACCAATACTCGATCTACAAGATTCGCTTACCGCTCTGGCGCGTATCGCAAACTCAACGGTGGCCGTCTTTTACTGGTTTCAAGCGGGATCAATTATTGTGGAATATGGGTCAACTTTTAGAGAACGAATAAAAGATCTAGTTAAAGAATTAGTCGAAAAGAACATAGTAGATCTTTCCGCTTCGACAAAAATAGGTTCCAATGAATTGATTAATGTTATAGGACACTTGCAGAAAAAAATTCTAGAAACCGTTGGCTCTAACCCAACGAAGGAAGCAATGGTTGGAGCATCAAAAGAAATTGATAGATTAATCACTGAACATATTCGACCATTATCTAAGTCCACTTGGAAAGATGGTGAACTTACTTGGCTTAAGGCAGGATTTTTTTCGGTTCTGCGCCAGACTTTAACAAATAATAGAATTCCGGTAACGGGAGTAATACTTTTAACTCTGCCATTTGCATTCTTAACACAAAGTAGCCGAGTCGGACTTCTTTCAACTTTTGTAGTACTTTCTATTTGGGTACCAATGGCCATATTTGCTGATCGATTGATTTATAAGAATCAGGAAAATGCTGACTATCTAAAATTGAATCTACGTTTTATAACATCGCTAGTGTTTATCGTCTATCCAATTACATTCCTTTTTCAAAATGTTCTACCAATCACCCGAGATCCATCGCTACCTGCAATGATCTTTGGATATTTGCTTAGCATGGCAACGCAACTGAGTTTATTTATAGTTAGTACTCTCTTAGTTGCACTTTATGATGATCAAGAGTTCGCTTTTGAATTTATTAGAGACCTAATTAAAAGGGATGAACTGGAAACTTTTCTTGCAAAAACTAAAGAGGGCGGTAGTGGCGAAAACTATGCTCAATACCTGCATGCAGAGGTTCAATCTCAACTTCTAGCTTGTAAGCTTCTTCTTTTGAAGGCAGCTGAATCTGATTTTGATCTCTTCCCACCCGAGATAACCAATCAGATCATTGAGCGCATGGAAAAGATAAAGCAGCCCTATCAGAGGCCAGCCTCTCGAATACCCTCGAAGCGACTCTCTGAGCTAAGTGAATCTTGGCAAGGGTTGGCAGAGATTTCCCATGATCTACCTGCCGAATTGAATGAATTGAGAGGTAATAGCGATGTTATATCTCAGTTAATTGAGGAGGCTGTAGTTAACTCGATACGCCACGGTGGGGCCAATAAAATATGCATAACTGCATCACTTCAGCCTTTGGGTGTGGAAGTTACCGTAAGTGATAATGGAACGATGGACTCACTTACTCAATCTAAATCCGGGCTAGGTTCGATTCTCTTTGATACTTTCGCCAAACGTTGGAGCCGCGTGCGTGAAGGTAACGGCACGGTTGTGACTTTCTTAGTTGAAGATAGGCAAAATAGGTAACACCCTATGAAGAAGACTTACGTGCAACGGCTTAAGGAGCGTTCAAACCCGCAGCAGCTGACTATTTTAGTTTTACAACTTATCCCAGATTCAATCGCAATTGCTCTGTCAGCAATAACTGCTTATAACTTTAGATTCCCAGACGCACGAGATTTAATTGATGGTAAGCCAGCTATTGCACAATTTGAATATCGCGGAATTCTTACCGTGCTGGTAATTGCTTGGATTGGTTTTATGGTGGCTAGTGGTATCTATCGTTTTAGCCATTCGACTTTAGTTGCTTTCAATCTGCGAATGATAATTAAGAGATCTTTTGCCTTCTTCTTCTTTCTAGGATTTCTCTCCTTTATTTTAAAAGCGTCATTCTCACGTTCGGTATTCCTGGTCATGTTAGCAAGCGGGCTGGTCTATCTCTTCTTACTACGAATCAGCATCTATGGATTAATTCTGCGCCCACTGATTTTAAAGAAGCGAATTTCCTCAAATTTGATGATTGTCGGACGCGATAAAAAAGATTTGGAAGAGCACAGCGAATGGCTAATTTCAAACCGAAGTCTTGGGTTCACGATAGCTTCACGCTTGGTCTGTCCTGCGATAAATAGCACTTGGATTGAAGAGTTCGATAAATTACTGCGTTACAAAAAAATTACTGAAGTTCTTCTCTTGCCAGGAATGGAATCTGATCCAAACTTTTCGAAGTTCATTCACTACTGTGAAGATTTAGATATTCATGTCAACTGGATCCCGCTGGATTCAGGTAACTTGGGTTACTGGTTGATCCCCTCCCCTCAAGAAGGAATACCCTTTCTTAC
>CAZLTK010000018.1:1825-5111 GCA_964562535.1 uncultured Candidatus Planktophila sp. | reverse complement strand
CGTCCTGCACTGCCGAGTGAGGTAAGTATTTATAACTCAATCTACGAGCGCCGCTTAATTGCTAAGCCAGGAATTACCGGACCTTGGCAGATATCAGGGCGTTCTGACCTAGATCTTAGAACTAGCGTTGCCCTAGATTTGAATTACTTAATTAATTGGAGCTTTACTCGCGACTTGTGGATTATCGTTTCAACGGTCGGTGCAGTATTGAAGGGTAAGGGCGCCTACTAGTTAAAGTTTAAACGCGCTTGGAATCACGATTTCGCATATCATCGCGCTTTAACTCTTCCTTAAAGCGTCGGCCTTTAATGTGCTGGAAGTTATCTTCTAAAGCCTGGCGATCGAGAATGTCTGCACTTGGCGCATACTGTCCCTCATCAGCGCCACGCTTGGCATATGGGCGGTAATTAGCGCCGTAATAGCGTGGATATCCGTAGCGGTAGCCGTATTCGTATTCAAGAGATGATTCTGGAATTTTGTTGATGATTACACCGAGAATTGTTGAGCCGACAGCCTTAACGGCATCACGTGAGCCAACGAAGTGCGGTTTCTTGGTAACACCGGCGTGAATAACTAAAACACAGCCATCGGCCTTGGCCGAGACAATGGCGGCATCAGTAACCGGAAGCAACGGTGGGCAGTCAATGATTACGTACTCAAATTGAGTTCGGAGCACCGCGATTAATTCGTCGAATTTATTGGAGCCAAGAAGTTCTGATGGATTAGGCGGAACTTTGCCTGATAAAAGCACCTTTAAGCCAGTTGATTCGTATGGGTGGAGCTTTGCTTTAACGCTTTGAGAAGTAATCTTTGCTGAGCCGGAAATTAATTCGCTGAGCCCTTCTGACATTGATGACATTTCCAGATAGATCGGTGTCTTTGGGCGACGAAGATCTGCTTCCAGTAGCACAACTTTCGCGCCAGCCTGCGCAAGCGAAAGAGCCAAGTTAATTGATGAAGTTGATTTACCCTCATTCGGGAGTGCAGAGGTGATGACAATTACCTGTGGGTGGGCATCAGGATTTAGGAATTGCAAATTTGTGCGCAGAGTGCGGAAAGCTTCGGTACGGGCGGCGTAGCGTCCGATTTGAGTAATAAGTGGTTTTTCATCCGCAATTGGATCAAAACCAATTGCGGCAAGAAGCGGTGTGCCCATCAAATCATCTTCGTTCTTAACTGTGTTATCAAGCAGGCGACGAAGCGATGCCAAACCGATGCCAAGGCCAAATCCAAGAAGTAAACCAAGGGCGAGGTTTATTGCTTTCTTTGGAGATGCAGGAGCCTCGGCAGGAATAGCCTCTTCAACGGTGGAAACTTTTACCGGCGAATCAATTCCGATTCCGCTTAATTCGAGATCGCTCACCGTAACAGCGAATTGATCGGCGACTGCATTTGCAATATCCGCGGCGCGCTGTGGGTCGGTGTCAGTAACCGTGAGTGTGATCAAAACTGTATCGAGCGGTGCAGAAGCCGAAATCATTCCGGCAAGTTCTGTGGCAGACATTTTTAGATCGAGTTCACGAATCACTGGCTCGAGGGTGAGCGGGCTATCAATTATTTGTGCGTATGACTTAACGCGTTGCTGTGAAAAACTTGAACCAGTTGCAAGTGCAGAAATATCGAGAGTTGACGCCGGAGTCGAAACAAAAATTTCGGCTTTAGATTCGTATAACGGTGTTGTTGTGAATGTAATCGCTGTAGCGGTAATTAAACCGAGTAAGGTGCTGACTGCAATAACGATGCGATTTTGGACGATTAGGCGCCAGTATTGGATTAACTCCACGCCTGACCCCCCTAAGTAAATCGCTTGGATATTAGGGAAAGCCTAACTTTTTAAGCGTAAAACTCCCATACGATGTGGCGCCAAAATTGGTAAAGCCCGTACCCGATGCAGGTTCCTCTCGCTAACGTCTACCCACCCCGCGCAAAAACCGAATAAGTATTAAGCCAAGAAAGACGCTTATGACATTGGAGTACAAGTCGCGAATATCAGAGACGCGGCCCGGGATAAAGCGCTGAACTAGCTCGATAAGCAGAGAGACGCTCGTTCCGAGCAACGCTAATACCCGCTTCTTGGTCGCAGGTGAGAGCGCATGTGCGAGCAGGATAAAGGGGGTGAGCATAAAAAAATTGGCGTAAGCAACAAGATGCGTGTCTGCGTAGAGGATCTTGTAGAAAACATTGGCATGGCTTTGCAGAAATTCTGCAATTGCTGATTCGTCGCCTGTTTCAAGAATTGGGCGCGGAAAGAAAACAAAGAGAAATAGAAGAAATAGATACCCGACAAAAAGTGCAAGGGCCAAGCGATGCTTTCGGAATTGACCCACTGATATGCCCACGCAGTAACCTTAACTCATGCGTATCGGGCTCGTCTGCACCATGAATCAGGCGCGATCTCCATTTGCAGAAATGGTACTTACCGAGAATTTCCCGCAGCATGACTTTTTCTCTAGCGGTGTCAGAGCCATTTACGGAACTCCGATCATGGATTCAGTTCTAGCGGCCGCAAAGGAGTGGGGTCTACAAAGTATAAAAAAGGGCTCGACCACGATATTTAATGATGAAGCAAAAATCCTGGGATCAGATTTAATCGTTGTGGCAGAAGGTGATCAGAAAAAAGCGATAAGTGATCTTGGATATTCCAAGGTGATTCGTGCCTACGATGAGATCTTCGAAGACCAGGATTTCACACCGCGTGATCCAGAGGGCTTGGCTTTTGATGCGTTAAAGCGTGAACTTGGAAAAGTTGCCGCAGTTTCACTACGCGCGGTGCTCGATCATGATGGGTACGGGCATAAAAATCCTGTCGTAGCAGTAATCCCGCATGGCGTCAGTGATTTAGGAATGGCGCTTGCACATGCACAGTTGGAGCGAGTCAACCGCGGGGCGATTTTGATAGATGGAGATATTCGCGCGCCGCACGATGTGGAGATCGCCAACGCCGGACTTGAGCGAGTTTTCTTCGATATTGCCAAACTTGATGAATGTGACTTTGCTGGACTTGCTTCAAACCAGATTCTCACACATGTTCGCGAAGTTGATTATCCGGAGAAATTCTTTGTGAAAGAACTCTGGCGCAATTTTCTTGCCAAGATGAGCCAGGTTGCTCCAGTGGTGGTTGCCACCGCTCCCCGCCACTCGCATATGCGCAAACTGGCAGATTCGTATCTGGCTTCTTACATGGCCGATGAGTTCTCGGTGATTTCATGTTAAAGCCTAAGTATCTACTGGCGCTACTTGGCATACCGATCGCTTATTTATTGGTATTAACCGTGCACGTACTTCC
>CAZLTK010000018.1:0-1725 GCA_964562535.1 uncultured Candidatus Planktophila sp. | reverse complement strand
GAAGAAATGCTCGCTAAATCGAGAATTGCTGGTTTTATGTCAAAGGAGCCAAATAACGAATTTCGCACAGTTATTCAAAATATAGATGCCAGCAAATTGGATTATTACCTTGATCGCTCAGTTGTTGTTGAATCAATGGAATGTAAAGATGTAAGAAAGACACAGGTGCGGATTGTTGTAAAAAATACATTGAAGAGCGGCAAGGGTTTGCCAGCGTATGTATTAACCAGAGCTGATAAGGGAAAACCAGCAGATTTAGTAACTGGTGCGCATCGATTTAAAGTTTTCATTTATGGACCAACTGGGGCAAAGCTTGTAGATGCTTGGCGTGAAAACCGAACAGCCAATTTAGGTGGCGCCTCTACGGAACGCTTACGTCCCGTTTATGTAGCAGATGTTGATCTCTCTCCTGGCGAGAGCGAAGAGTTACACGCTAACTTTGCGGGTGGCGTCGGTAAAATTTCGTTTATAGATCAGCCTCTTGTGCGCACGACCCAAATCGAAATTAAGGATAAGTGTTAGCGATGGTTAAAACGATTAGAACCAATCGTTTAGCGCTTATTGCGGTAACCATTTCACTCACGCTTGTCTTTACACAATTACCTAGTACTGATGTGAAGGCGGCTTCAGTCTGTTTAGGGCCGGCTGCTTATCCCCCAGATTTACCTGATTGTTTAGATCCGGTCGAAGAAGCAAATAAGCAGGCTGCGATAAAGGCTGCGGCAGATAAGGCAGCGGCAGAGGCAGCGGCGCTTAAAGCAGCACAAGAGAAAGCAGCAGCAGATGCTATTGCTGCACAAATTGCAGCGGGAAATATCGCCGCTGCTGCTGAGAAAGCTCGTCAGGCAGCTGAGGCCGCAGCTGAAGAAAAACGTTTGGCAGATTTGGCAAAGGCAAAAGCTGCGCAAGATTTATTGGATCAGCAAGAAGCTATTCGTTTGGCGAAAGAGAAGGCAGATGCCGCCGCAAAAAAGTTAGTTGAAGAACAAGCTGCGGCACAAGCAAAAATTGATGCTGCACTCGCCGCTGCTGAAGAACAGCGTAAAGAAACGCTAAAGAAACAAGCAGAAGCCGCTGCAGCGCAGGCTGCCTATGAGGCGCAACGTGCCGCACTGGAACGGGAAATCGCAGCCAAAGCTGAGGCAAAACGTTTAGCAGATGAAGAAAATACTCGTAAGGCAAATGCAGCAGCCGCTGCGGAAAGTGCGCGCATTGCAGCCGCGGCAGAGGCGACAAGACGCGCGAATGAAGAGGCGGCGGCTAAAGCGGCCGCAGAAAGTGCTCAAACGGCGGCGACGGCATCAACAAGCGCTGCTGCAGATGCAAAATCTGCCTACATTGCCGCAGGTGGCAGCGCATCTTTGAAATCTAGAAATTTCATACTTACTACCGATGAAGTCGAATTAAGCGCTGCTTTGGATTCACCAATTGCCTTCATTACTGATGCTGAATTAGCTGCACTAAGAACTGCCTGGCAGAATGCCGAGAAGAAAAAAGCAGATGATGCCGCCGCGCTTGCTGCTGCTCAAAAAGCCCAAGCAGATGCCGAGGCTGCCGCAAAGAAAGCCGAAGATGATCGCAAAGCTGCCCTAGCAGCTGAAGCAACCGCAAAGAAGGCTGCTGAAGAAGCTGCTGCTGCTAAGGCGATTGCAGATGCGGCTAAGAAGGCGGCAGATGATGCACAAGCTGCTGCAGCCAAGGTTGCTGAAGATGCACGCAAAGTTG
>CAZLTK010000017.1:0-13041 GCA_964562535.1 uncultured Candidatus Planktophila sp. | reverse complement strand
TCCAACTAATTCAAACTGCGAGAAATCAAAGAATCCATTGAAGGAATGCACTCATAAAGATGTCGCAAGTCCTGAAAAATGGAATACAAGTACTTTTGATGATTCATCGTGGAAGACTGCTAGTGCTTATTCAGAGGATGCAGTCCGAGTCAAAGAAGGTTACTTTGATTTCAAGTGGAACCCAAAAGCGACTCTGATATGGTCCAATAGTCTTAAATTGGATAATACGATTTTACTAAGATCGGTTATTAAGAATTAGGCTTCAAAAACCAACTTGCTCAAATAAAAGAAGAGTCGCCCTATAAGCCGGATCCTGTCCTCTTGCGAGGGATCACCATCCATCTAGATCTGTAATTACTTACAGATTCAAGCAACCTACCCGATGGCTCGAACGAGCAGTTCTCAAACGCCATCTGCGTGGTCTTGCTTCAGGTGGGGTTTACCAAGCTATCTGCATCACTACAAATACTGGTGGTCTCTTACACCACCGTTTCACCCTTACACATTTGCATGTGCGGTCTATTTTCTGTGGCACTAATCCCGCGGATTTCTCCGGGTGGGCGTTACCCACCACCTTGCTCTGCGAAGTCCGGACTTTCCTCGGTGTACAAGTACAACGCGGTGATCCGGGCGACTCTTCGTGCTGATTGTAGTCCAAGAATAAAGCCTTACGATTAGCAAATGATGAGCGCGAATCTGCCGCATGATCCAAAGTGGAAGCGCGCCAATACTTTGTTTGCGTCGTCTGATCCAAGCGCAGATATCGCACTAATGGGAGTACCAGCACATAAAGGATCAATTTCACCGACTAGCGCAGATAAAACTCCAGATGCAATCAGAAGTGCGTTGGCTCGTTATTCAACTTATTCAAATTCGCAAGGCGTTGATTTAAGCGGTCAATCATTTATTGATTTAGGAAACATTGATTCACCAGATGGCCCTGAAGGCGTCGTTCGAGTTGGTGCATTTGTAAGTAGTTTGTTGGCCAAGCACAAGTTAGTAATTGCACTTGGTGGCGATAATTCAATTACTTACTCAGTTACATCTGGTCTCTGGCCAGACTTATCAAAGATTGGCTTAATCACTTTTGACGCACACCATGATCTTCGTGATGGCCAATCCAATGGTTCACCTGTTTGGCAATTGATTCAGGCTGGCCTGCCAGGAAAAAACATTGTGCAAATTGGTATTGCCGACTTTGCCAACAGCGCTGAGTACAGTCAACGCGCGAAAGAAAATGGCATCACTGTGTTTTCCCGTGCTCAGTTGCGTGAAATGACAATTGCTGAAGTCTTAAAGAAAGCACTACAAATTGCTGGTGCTGATGGTCGTGAGATTTATGTTGATCTAGATGTAGATGTCTGTGATCGCAGCGTTGTTCCGGCATGCCCTGCAGCAATGCCTGGTGGAATATCAGCCGATGAATTGCGACAAGCAGCGCTTCTACTGGGTGCAGATAAGCGAGTTCGCGCAATCGATATTACGGAAATCGATGCTGCCGCTGATTCAGATGATCAATGCACTGTGCGCTTAGCTGCTCTCTTGGTTCTTGAAGCAGCCGCAGGCTTTGCAACTAGATAAGTTCTTTAACGATTTCTCTTGCAGCAGAAACGATTGATCCTGAATTAACCAGCGTTGTTGCTGCTTCAAGTTCTGGAGATAAGAAACGATCTGGACCAACTCCCGGAACAACTTTTCGCAACTCTTTGACGACGCGGCCTGTTGCAGGTGATGGGCTTAAGCCCTCACGGAGTTCAATGGCACGCGCTGCGGTAACGAGTTCAATAGCCAAGATGCGAGCGAGATTTTCAACAACTTTGCGTAATTTACGCGCCGCCGACCAACCCATAGAAACATGATCTTCTTGCATTGCAGATGATGGAATCGAGTCAACGCTGGCAGGAGTAGCAAGGCGTTTGTTCTCGCTAACTAAACCTGCTTGTGTGTATTGCGCAATCATTAGCCCTGAATCAACTCCAGGATCGTGCGCTAAGAATGGTGGCAAACCGGCAGAACGATGTTGATCTAATGCGCGATCAGTGCGACGTTCGGCAATTGAGCCCAAATCTGTTGCAGCGATTGCTAGAAAATCTAAAACGTAAGCAACGGGTGCTCCGTGGAAATTTCCGTTGGATTCAACGCGTCCATCAGGAAGAACAACGGGATTATCAATTGCTGATGCGAGTTCGCGCTCGGCGATTGTTGAAGCGTAGGAAATAGTGTCGCGTACAGCGCCAGCAACTTGTGGTGCGCAGCGAAGCGAATAGGCATCTTGCACGCGTGAATCATTTTCGCGGTGTGAGGCAACAATGCCCGAACCTTTGAGCATGGCATAGATATTTGCAGCACTCACGGCTTGACCAACTTGTGGGCGCAGCGGTGAATGTAGATCGGGGGCGAAAACTCGATCAGTACCGAGCAGGCCTTCGATGCTCATGGCAGTTGTTATATCTGCAACTGCGCAGAGCTGTTCGAGATCAGCACATGCCATGATCAACATTCCGAGCATTCCGTCGGTGCCGTTAATTAGCGCAAGGCCTTCTTTAGCCTCAAGTTCGATTGGTTTAATTCCCGCAGCATCCAAGGCTTGCATCGTTGGCATTTCAACACCGTTTGCGTCATGGACTTTTCCTTCACCCATTAGCGCAAGTGCGCAATGAGATAACGGTGCTAAATCTCCACTACATCCCAGTGATCCAAACTCTGGAACAACTGGAGTGATTCCGTGATTTAAAAAATCGATATAACTCTGCGCTAGCGCAACACGAACACCGGTGCGACCAGAGGCCATTGTTCGAAGACGTAAGAACATAAGTGCGCGGACAACTTCGCGTTCTACTGCTGGGCCAACACCAGCGGCATGCGAGCGAATTAGCGATTTCTGCAGTTGTGCGCGATCTGCCACATCAATATGGCGGTTTGCTAGGGCGCCGAAGCCAGTAGATACGCCATAAACCGGAACTCCTCCGGCTGCATATTCTTCAATGTATTTTCTGGAAGCGTTGATGGCATCGATTGATTGTTGTGAAAGTTCAACTTTGGCGTTGTATCTGGCAACATCAATTACATCGGCGAAAGTTACTCCCGAGGTTGAAAGAGTTACTGTTCTATTTGATTTGGAGGCCATCGCGCCACACCTGTTCTATTAAGTTAACACCTGGGCGATATGCCAAGTGGATATACGAATCTGCAGAAAGAATTGAAAAATTAGCCCGGGCACCTTCAAAGAGATGTCCGATATCGTCGCGGCGAAGCGCTTTTGCGCCTCCCATAGTTGCCGACCATAACGCTTGTTCTGGTGAGAAGTGCATCTCTCGAACCGCAATGGCGATTATGAACGGCATGTTGGTTGTGTAAGAACTTCCGGGATTGCAGTCAGAGGCAAGTGCCACGGTGATGCTTGCTTCTAAAAGTGGGCGAACATCTGGATAAGCCGAACGTGTTGAAAACTCTGCGCCAGGTAAAAGTGTTGCTACAGTCTTTGATGTTGAAAGAGCTTCGATATCTTTCTCACTGAGGTGCGAGACATGGTCAACGGATGCAACATCTAGTTCAACTCCGAGGCGAACTCCTTGGCCTTCTTGAAGTTGGTTGGCATGTAACCGTGGTTGCAAACCTTTTGCCATGCCGGCCTTAAGAATTGTGCGGGCATCATCTACTGAAAATGCACCTTTGTCGCAAAAGACATCGATCCACTTTGAATATGGAAGCACTGCATCCAACATCGGGCCAGTAACTAAATCCACATAATCTTTTGGGTTCTTCTTATATTCAACTGGAACAACATGTGCACCCAGAAAAGTTGTCTCTTCAGTAAAACTCTGGGCAATTTCAAGTGAGCGCCGCTCATCTTCAACAGTTAAGCCGTACCCTGATTTACATTCGATAGTCGTGGTACCTGAGGAATAAGCCTCATTTAAAAGGTTTTGCGCATTACTTTTTAGAGTTTCATCGCTTGCACCACGAGTCTGTT
The DNA here is from genome assembly GCA_964562535.1 of uncultured Candidatus Planktophila sp. Classification (GTDB taxonomy): domain Bacteria; phylum Actinomycetota; class Actinomycetes; order Nanopelagicales; family Nanopelagicaceae; genus Planktophila. The sequence goes on along the minus strand of CAZLTK010000017.1, from coordinate 9,068 downwards.
CAACGGTGTGGGCGATGCCTCCTGCTGTGTAACTCTCCCCCAGCATGCGTGCGCGAAATTCTTTACTTCGATCTCCTGCAAAGATCATATGTGTGTGGCTATCTACAAAACCGGGGATAACCGCTTTGCCGTGGGCATCGATCTTTCGTTTGATGTGATGTGTTGGCGCATCAGCGTTAGGCCCGGCCCAAGCAACAACGCCGTCTTCAATCAACAACGCCGCATCATTTATTAACCCAAGCCTGGTGCCATCGTGCTGCGGATCATTTGTTACAAGTTGCCCGATATTAAAAAGGAGCGTGCTGGTCATTCAATATCCAACATCGGTACATGTACATGGCGTTCCTTGGCAGTATCGATGGCGATGTCATAACCAGCATCTGCATGGCGAATAACTCCCATACCTGGATCATTAGTTAACACGCGCTCTAACTTCTGAGCTGCAAGTTTTGTGCCATCGGCAACAGAGACTTGCCCCGAGTGGATTGAACGTCCCATGCCAACGCCACCACCATGGTGAAGTGAAACCCATGAAGCACCAGATGAAATGTTGACCATCGCATTTAGCAGCGGCCAATCTGCAATTGCATCTGAACCATCAAGCATCGCTTCGGTTTCGCGATAAGGCGATGCAACGGAACCGCAATCTAAATGATCTCGTCCAATAACAATTGGCGCAGAGACTTCACCGCGTGCAACTAAATCGTTAAAGGCAAGTCCAGCTTTATCTCTTTCGCCATAACCCAACCAGCAGATACGTGCAGGCAAACCTTGGAAGGCAACTTTCTCTTGCGCCATTGTGATCCAGCGATGTAGACCTTCATTTTCTGGAAATAGATCAAGTACAGCTTTATCTGTGCGATAGATATCTTTTGGATCTCCCGAAAGCGCAACCCAACGAAACGGTCCTTTTCCTTCGCAGAAGAGCGGGCGGATATAGGCAGGAACAAAGCCTGGAAAGGCAAAAGCCCGTGAATAGCCACCTTGGCGGGCTTCATCGCGGATTGAATTACCGTAATCGAAAACCTCTGCGCCTTTATCCATAAAGCCAACCATCGCTTCAACATGCTTTGCCATGGATGCTTGTGAGCGTTTAGTGAAATCTTCTGGGTTGTCTTTAGCCATTTGTGCCGCTGTGTGAACATCCACACCCGCAGGAATGTAGGAGAAAGGATCATGTGCGGAAGTTTGATCGGTGACGATATCGATTGGTACATCCATACTGAGCAAGAGTGGGAATAACTCAGCGGCGTTACCTTCAAGCCCAACAGAAAGTGGAACGCGCGCATTCTTCGCTTTAAGAACTCGCTCTATTGCATCATCGATGTTGTCGGCAATTTCATCTAAATAACGAGTCTGAATACGCTTTTCCAAACGTGTCTTATCAATATCGATAATCAAACAGACTCCACCATTCATTGTCACAGCAAGTGGCTGTGCGCCACCCATTCCGCCACAACCACCAGTAAGAGTTAGAGTTCCTTGCAGAGTTCCGTTAAATCTTTTCTGTGCAACTGCGGCAAAGGTTTCGTAAGTTCCCTGCAAGATTCCTTGCGTTCCGATGTAAATCCAAGAGCCAGCAGTCATCTGCCCGTACATAGTTAAGCCAAGTTGTTCTAGGCGGCGAAATTCTGGCCAATTTGCCCAATCCCCAACCAAGTTTGAGTTTGCGATAAGAACGCGTGGAGCCCATTCGTGGGTTGCAAAGACTCCAACTGGTTTACCTGATTGAACCAGAAGCGTTTCATCATCTTTTAAGTTGGTAAGACTTTTTACTATTGCATCAAAGGAAGGCCAGTTGCGTGCTGCTTTTCCGGTTCCGCCATAAACAACTAAGTTCTCGGGATGTTCTGCAACAGCTGGATCCAAGTTGTTATGAAGCATGCGTAGGGCGGCTTCTTGTCCCCAACCTTTAGCGGTCAGATTTGAACCGGTTGCGGCATGCAAAATACGCGGAGTACTAGTCATGGGGTGAACAATATCGGGCGTACGGGAAATGGATAAGGGCTGCTAGCCGTTAAGGGCCGCCTCGATATTACGCATAGAAACCCCTGATTTTTCTTCTGCAGGCTCACGCGCTTTATCTTGTTCGCTCATCATCCAGTCAGCGAAACCATACTTTTCTAGTTCCGCAAATAGACCAACGAGATCAAGTGCTCCTTCACCGGCTGGTACAAAGAGATAATGATCTTCAACTGCAACGTTCATACCTTCGTATTCACCAGCAACAAGTTTTTTCAGAATCTCCGGATCAACATCTTTTATGTGAACGTGAGTAACACGTTTTCCATATTCAACGACTCCAGCAACGGGATCTCCCCCGCCAACGATCCAATGCCCAACATCAAGACACATTCCAACGAGGTCGTAATCTAGAAGTGTCATTAGCTTTCTAGTTTCTTCAGGAGTCTCAATGTAAGTAGCTGCGTGTGGATGGAATGAAGAACGAATGCCAGCCGCTTTCGCTAACTTCGCGTACTTAGCAATGTGATCGGCTAAGCGCTGATATCCGGTTTCATTTAGGTGTGGTCCAAGATGTGTGCGACTTGCGTAAATATCTCGCTCGTGTGTTCCGTCTACGGCAAATACCAACATCTCCACGTTTGCTCTAATTGCCGCATTCACAATCTCTTCGGAATGCGCATCTGCGCTTGGAAGTGGTCCATTCTCGTCACATGCAATATCCAAATACTGCTCGGCAGTAGCCAAGTTGTTCTTCTTCATTTCATCTAAGAACTTATCCGAATTTGCCTGCTCAACCGAGATCTGGATTCCCTTAAAGCCGTATGCAGCAATGCGCTTTAAGTAATCCTCAGACTTAGCCATCTCAAATTTCCAATTGAGGGCAACGATTCCAACCTTGGCGCTTTTTAAGAGATTGCTCATTTTCTATTTCACCTCGTGGATTAGATCAATAAGAATAGTTGACCAGCTAAAGTCAGGTGCCCCACGACCATGTGCAGTTTGCGGGTTGTAGTACTCGCGGAATCCACTCTTACGAACCATTGCAATGGTCTGGTTGGCTATGTGGCGCGCTATGTCATTGCGACCGTGGCGTTTTAATCCGCGAGCGATATACCAGTTGCTATTGATCCACGAAGGTCCGCGCCACACTAAATTTCCACCAACCGTATCTGGGCGATAAGTCGGATGGTTCATCGCGGTGCTTGGGATTGGATATTCGGCCCAATACTCTTCAGGATTCAAGATTCGTGCGATCAGTAAATCTACTTTGTGCTTATCTAGATCAGGCAAGAGCAGTGGCATCAAACTCATAAAGGTATTTACGCGCAGTTGCTTATTCTCTTTACCGTTCACACCGTAATAAAGACCATCTTCTTCATTCCAGCAGAGTTCATCAAGTGACTTTCGAGCTTTGGCCGCTCTCGCCTGGTATTCGTCGTATCCGGCTTGATCTCCAACTTGCTTGCAGAGATCGGCAAGGACATGGAGATTTTCAATATAAATCGTATTTGTCATCACATCTGCAACAACAAAATGATTGAGCTCAATCATCTTCTTTGGATCGCGATCAAACTTGTCGTACGGATCGCAGATTGAATGCCAGCCGCGAGTCCAAGAGTCGTGCTCCTCATCTTGGATATTCATGATCTCATCCCACACAGGAGAATGATCAATACCGGTCTCATCTGGCTGCACCACGCGAACCAGTCCATCGCCGTATGGATTGCGAACGGTGTGTAGCCATTCATAGCAACGCTTAACAGATGGCAATACTTCATTTAAAAAATCAACGCCGCGGCCTCGTTTTGCCACAGCGCTAACTGCTTCAGCCAAAAGCGGTGGTTGCATCTCATCGGATAAGTATTTGCTGCGGAATGCAATGTCGTATGTCGAGACCATTTCTTCAAAAGCATCGCGCTGCCAAAAAGTTACGTGCGAGACAAAGCCATCCGAGTGCTGGTTCTTGAGCAAACTCCTCAGCTCCGCCTCAGCTTTTTGAAGGTCTACATGGCTTAGCGCAATTGCATGGAAGCAAGAATCCCAGAACCACTGAAATGGATAAGTAACGGATGAAGGACAAGTGAAGTCGAAATCATGACCGCACCAGTCGGCGTGGCCGCGTTGGCGATTGCGTTCATGTATCGCTGCGACTTCATCGCGCACCCAAGAAATATCATCTGGAGTTGGTGTGTGGTCGTTAATCTGCATTATTTCGCTACGATATCAGCCACATCTAAGAATAGGAATGCAATGAGCGCGATCAAAGTTGGAATAGTGGGAACTGGATCAGTTGCATCTTCAGTTCATCTACCGATACTAACTCGCCGCACAGATCTATTTGAGATCGTGGCTTTGGCTGACCTCAATGTGAATGCCGCATACGCCCTGGCTGATCGCTTTGGTATCACTCGTGATGTTTGCTATTCAGATCCTAGAGAAATGATTTCCGCAAAAGAAATCGATGCTGTTTTAATTTTGAATTCAGGATCACACGCCGAAGTAGTTGAGATGGCACTGCGCGCCGGTAAGACGGTATTTTGTGAGAAGCCACTTGCTTATTCACGTGCCGAGTTAAAAGCAATAGAAAAAGCAAAATCTGAATCTGGTTCGGCTTTGATGATCGGATACATGAAGACTTTTGATCCGGCGGTAGTAGAAGCGCAGAAAGCTATTAAGACGCGTCCGCGCACAGTCGATGTCTTGGTTTTACATCCAAGTGGAGATAGCCAACTGGTTACTTCAGATGAATCCCTGAATATGCCTAAACCATCTGCTGAGTTAATTGAATTGTTTACAAAATCTCGCACAGCAGTTCAAGAGGAGGCGCTGGGTAAGGCGGGCGCTGCTTCATTTGGAAATCTCTACTCAGAAATGGTTCTTGGCAGCGTAATCCACGAATTCTCTGTGCTTCGCGCACTTGATATTCATATAACTGAAGTCGATCACGTCGACCGCTGGCCAGCAGGTTCAGCGAGTAATTCGATCATAATTTTTGGTCGCACCGCTGACGGCGTTCGAGTTACCGTGCGCTGGTTCTACTTAGATCAATATCCGATGTATCAAGAGGAGATTCGTTGGGTAAGCGGTGAAGAGGGCCATCACATAATCTTTCCAAGCCCTTACATTTTGCGCGTACCTACTCAACTTATTTCGACGTATCGCAAAGGTATTGATCATCAATCAAATAAATATGAGTCATACAAGCCAGCCTTTGAAGTTGAATTAGAGGCGTTCTATCAACTAGTTAAGACTGGGAAACAGAGCGCAGATCCAATTGCCGATGGCCTTGAAGATTTAGCTTTGGCGCAGAAGATAGCCAAGAAGATTGCAGAGAATGAAGATATTGCTTTGGGCGGCGAACTACTCCTTTGAGATTGCTTTATTACGAGTTGCGTAGAGACTTGTAAGGGCGGTAATCGCCAAGGTAGAGACAATCACCGTCAAGCTAACCTCAAGTGAAATATCAACAACGTGTACGCCATTTTCATGTAACGCATGCAAGATCATCTTCACGCCGATAAATGCCAAGATAAATGAGAGCCCGCGACCAAGGTGAACTAGTCGATCCATTGCACCTTGAAGCAAGAAGTAGAGCTGACGAAGACCCATTAGCGCAAAGATATTTGCAGTGATCACAACGTAGGTGCTCGTTGTTAGCCCAAGGATTGCCGGGATTGAATCAAGGGCAAATACGAGATCGGTAACGCCCAGAGCGATTAGCGCAATGGCGAAGGTGCTTAGGCCACGGTTGCGAAGGAAGGTAATTAACTTACCTTCATCTTTTTCTACCTCTTCTTTTTCATTTATTAGCTTCCAGGCTGTGTAAATCAAAAACGCGCCGAAGAAATAAAATGCTGAAGTAAAGCGAGTTACTAGTGCGACTCCTGCAAATATCAAAATCACGCGTAGAACGATGGCGATAAGGATTCCGAAGAGAAGAACAAGTTGCTGGGATTCTTTCTTTACCTTGAGCGTTGAAATCAAAATGATAAATACAAAGATGTTGTCGACTGAAAGCGCATATTCGGTTAGCCAACCTGCAAAGAATTCAGTCCGCAGTTGATCTGATGTCCAACGTGGCATTAGCAAACCAAAAGTTATAGCCGCGGCCACATAAAAGAGCGTCCATCCGAGCGCCTCTTTTGTACTGGTCTCTTTGTTGCGATGAGCAATAGCTAGGGCTAAATCAAAGATAATTACTGCGGCAAGACCACCAATAGTTAATAGCCACTCGGTTGAACTAATCATGGGCGGAAGTGTCCTGTCTCGTTAAGGCTACGCAGGGCGCGCAGTCCATCTGATGGCCAAATTGATATTGAAGTTATTGAACAAGGTGCTGCATCTATATGAAAGACCGCTTCGGTGGGTGCCCCGGTTGCGATCTGTGCCGCTAATTTAATGACTCCATTGTGAGTTACTACGACGACTCGCTGACCGGGATATTCAGCTGCTACTTTTTCTAACGCTTCTTCAACGCGAATTCCTGCCTGATCGTAAGATTCGCCACCAGCGGGTGCGTAGGAAGATGAATTTAGCCAGGCTTGATATTCATCAGGGAACTTCTCTTTTACTTCCTCAAATGAGAGACCATCCCAATCCCCAAATGAAAGCTCAAACCAAATTTCATCAAAGATGATCTCAAGTCCCGTGGCAGCAGCAATAGCTTGCGCAGTTTGGGTGGTGCGCATAAGAGGAGAAGCAATCAATACTTCCGGCTTTAACTTGGCGATCTCCTCGGCGACAGCGGCAGCCTGAGATAAACCTTTCTCCGTTAACTCTGGATTGATTGGCCCAGTTCCCGAAAACTTTCGCTGCGGGGTCAAAATTGTTTCACCGTGGCGAACCATGTAGAGCATGGTTGGAACTTCGCTACTGCGAAGTCGCTCAGATAAATAGTTCTGTTGCACTTGTGGTTCTGGCTTATGTGCGGAGCCGCCATCTAGAGCCTTATTGGCTAAGCGATCGGCATGAGAATTTTCATCACGCGGAATCCAAGAGTATTTAACGAGCGAAGGATCGTGGGCCGCTCGGCATTGCTTGGCAAGATCGCGCATATCAGCATGTTTGATCTGCCAACGACCAGACATCTGCTCAACAACTAACTTTGAATCCATGGCAACTTCAACCGTGGCTGCGGGATCTAATTTATTTATATGGCTTAAACCGGCGAGAAGTCCACTGTATTCAGCAACGTTATTTGTCGCGATTCCAATGACATCGAAGAGTTCGGCAACGATCTTGCCGTTTTCGGTAACCACTGCGCCGTACCCAGCCGGGCCAGGATTTCCACGAGAACCACCATCGGCAGTTAACTTAAAATTGCGTGCCATTTATAGACCACGCACCAAAATGCACCGACATTCTTCACAGCGCACTAGTTCGTCTTCAGGCAAACCTGCAATGCGCTGTAGTTCGATGGTGTTTAAAGTTAAGTGACAACCTTTGCACTGATTGCCAATCAGAGCCGCCGCGCCAGTACCGTTATTGCTAGCGCGAATCTTTTCGTAGAGCGCCATTAGTTCAGGATTGACTGAAGCTGCAGTCTTTGCGCGATCATCAGCTGCTGCTTTGAGGTCAGCGAAAATAATTGTTAGCGCGTTCTCTTTAGAAATTTCTAGGTTTGCAATCTCTTCTGCATGAGCGCTTTCTTCAGCGCCAAGTTCTGCGATGCGCTCCTTAATCCCATCAACGCGCATCATGATCTCGAGCTCTACTTCTTCTAGTTCAGCACGGCGTGCAGCCAGGGAAACAAGTTCATGTTGCAGTTGTTCCAACTCTTTGGCAGCCCCTGTGCCAGAGGCAAGGCGGGCTTCATCTCGATTAATTCGTGAGACAACTTGTTCAACATCAGTCTCGGCCCGGTTTAACTCGCGCTTTACATCGTTTAGCTCTGTTTCAGCGGCGATACGTAGATCGCGAGCATTGTTCTGCTTAATGGTTAGTGAACTAATCGCAGCAATCTCAGGTAAGCCTGCAGCCTTGGCATTTAAGGATGTAGTGGTGAAATCGAAGTTTTGGATATCGAGAATGGAGCGCTGATCGCTGACGCTAGCCTTCACAACTCGCTCCTTATAACTGCACTTCTCGTCGCGCTTCGGATATTGAATTCTATGGAGAACCTTACTTGATTGGGGCCAGTTGTACTATTTCCCCGTGGCAAAACAGTTACCTGTCGCAGTTCGCGCACATTATCAATCGGCTCCGTCGCCACATAAAGAAACAATGCTCGAGATGCGCAAGCGAATCTTGGAAATCGTTCCAGATGCGCAAGAAGTAGTTAGCTACGGAATGCCAGCATTTAAAGTCGACGACACGATTGTGGCTGGATTGCTAGCCAATAAAAAGCACGTTGGCTACTACCCATTTAGCGGTTCAATTTTGAGGTTATTTCCAGAAGAGTTGGCTGGCTTTTCAAAGACTATGAGTGCTATTCATGTACCAATTGGTAAGCCGCTAACAAAAACTTTAATAAAGAAGTTGATAAAGGCAAGATTGACCCAAGCCAAATAATTGGCCTACCTTTATCGCATGGAACTTACTACCTGTCTATGGTTTAACGGTCGCGCTCGTGAAGCGGCAAACTTTTACACGTCTATATTCCCAAATAGCTCCATCTCCGATAACTGGATTGCGCCAACTGATACTCCAGGTAATCAGCAAGGTGAAGAGATCGTGGTTAACTTCAAAATATTTGGGCAAAACTTCATCGGGCTAAACGGCGGTCCACAGTTTCCACATTCAGAGGCAATCTCATTCCAGATCCCATGTGCTGATCAAACAGAGATTGATAAGTTCTGGGATTTGCTAATCGCCGATGGTGGTGAAGAAAGCCAGTGCGGTTGGCTCAAAGATAAATTTGGAATCTCATGGCAGGTGACTTCACCAGAGATGATGAACTATTTAGGCGGACCCGATCCTGAAGGATCTCAGCGTGCCACTAAAGCAATGCTGGAAATGAAGAAAATTGATCTGGCTGCGATGAAATCTGCTTATTTTGGGAGTTAATATCCTTTAGGAAATCTAATTTTCACTGTAGAGACTATTGAATATAGGTAGATTCTTTTTTAACCTTTACTCATGCTCATGCAGTGCTCTCGCATCCT
>CAZLTK010000016.1:0-15034 GCA_964562535.1 uncultured Candidatus Planktophila sp. | reverse complement strand
CGTAGACGCCGCGAACCTGGTCACGAATAACGTGGCCTGCATCTAATTCGATAACGCGCTTGCGCATCTGATCCACAATTCCGGCATCGTGGGTAGCCATCAAAACAGTAGTGCCTTCGCGGTTAATACGATCTAGCAACTTCATGATGCCAACAGATGTTGCTGGATCAAGGTTTCCGGTTGGTTCATCGGCGATGATGATCGCCGGGCGGCTTACATATGCGCGGGCAATTGCCACGCGCTGTTGTTCTCCACCTGAAATCTCTGTCGGCATGCGATCTGCCTTATCTTCCAAACCAACGAGTTCTAGGACTTCTGGAACTTCGCGGGCAATCTCTTTCTTGGAATATCCAAGAACATGCAAAGTGAAGGCGACGTTTTCAGCAATTGTTTTATTCTGAAGTAAACGGAAATCTTGGAAGACGGTTCCAACTTGGCGACGTAGATCTGGAATCTTGTGATTTGGAAGTTGTCCTAAATCTTTTCCAGCAACATGGATAACGCCCTGAGATGGTCGCTCTTCACGCAAGATCAAACGAAGGAAAGTCGATTTACCGGAACCTGAAAGACCAACAAGGAAGACGAATTCTCCCTTAACAATTTCTAGGCTCACTGTGTCTAGCGCAGGTCGTTCTTGACCTGAGTAAAGCTTCGTCACATTCTCAAAACGAATCACACGAACTCCTTCGTTCCTTTTGGGCGCCATGGATATGGGGGAATTTGGCTGCCGTACTGAGACCTAGTTTAGGTATAGATCTGCGAAAAGCGCCTGATATCGGTGCAAATTGCGTGGATTCTCAGGAAATATCACCAAATATCTACGCGTGAATTGCGCTCAATGTGAAAAAAATTACTTGAAATAAATATTTATGAAGCGCTAGATCTGCGCCAGCGAATTCCCGCTTCGATGAAATCATCGATTTCACCATTTAATACCGCAGATGTATTTCCGGTTTCGTGGTTATTACGAAGATCTTTCACCATTTGGTAAGGCGCCAATACATAAGAGCGCATCTGGTTACCCCAAGAGCCTGAATTATCGCCCTTCAAAGCATTGATCTTGGCTTGTTCTTCTTGGCGACGACGTTCTAATAACTTTGATTGCAGCACTGCCATTGCAGTTGCCTTGTTCTGAATCTGTGAACGCTCGTTCTGACAAGAGACAACAATTCCAGTTGGAATATGTGTTAAGCGAACCGCAGAGTCAGTGGTGTTAACACCCTGTCCACCAGGGCCAGATGAGCGATAAACATCTACTCGGATCTCTTTTTCATCTATTTCAATGTGATCACTCTGTTCTACAACTGGCACAACTTCAACGCCAGCAAAAGATGTGTGGCGGCGAGATTGTGAATCAAAAGGTGAAATGCGCACTAAACGGTGAGTGCCTTGCTCGACCGACAAAGTTCCGTAGGCATACGGAGCGTTGACTCTGAAGGTGGTTGATTTAATTCCTGCTTCTTCGGCGTATGAAGTTTCCAGTACATCAACTTTAAATTCATGGCGTTCGCAGTAACGCAAGTACATACGCATAAGCATTTCCGCCCAGTCAGCCGCCTCTACACCACCAGCTTCTGAGCGAATTGTTATCAAAGCATCGCGATCGTCATATTCACCATTTAGAAGTGTTGTAACTTCAAGTTCGCTAATTGCCTTAACTGCAGAATCTAATTCGAGTTCCGCATCAGCTAATCCAGAACTATCGGGTTCCGAGCCTGCGAGTTCAAACAAGATTGGCAGATCTTCAACTCGGCGACGAAGTGTTTTCAATCGCGCAATAGTGCTCTGAACTCGAGATAACTTACTTGTTACCTTCTGTGCCGCTTCTGGGTCATCCCAAAGATTTGGAACACCGGCAGCTGCTTCAAGCTCAACAGCCTCTGCCTCTAACTTAGGAAGATCCAAGACCTTTTCGATAGAGAGAAGCGTTGCACCAATTGCAGCAATCTCTAGATCGTATTCGCGGGCCATGGGGTAAGGATAGCGAGTGTTAGAAAATCCTTATACCGAAGGGCGAAAAGCCTTTCGCTCTTGTGTTAGTTGCCGAGACATCCGAAGATATTTCAACAGAGTCAAGATTGAAAAATGGAAGAACTAAAGGAAGTTGTGCGGTTGCTTGGGTAACAAGTTGAATTCCAAAACCATCACACTCAATTCGACTTATCTTTAAATTAGTAATCTCAACTCTTCGCAAGCTTTTTGAACCACTACTCCAATCGGCCAGCGCGCCTTCCGCATCCCCTAAAGCTTTAGAGCAATCAATCGGAACGCCTGGATCCGATGGTCCAACCCCAAATAGATTTTGAGCTTGTGTACTCAGATCAAATTCACCGCGGTAGTAGGACGTTTTATCAAGATTACGAACTCCACGTTGCGCTGCTGCTTCACTTGCTTGGGTTAAGGAACGCTTTGCAATTGCGACAGCTGCAACATCCGTTACTACAAAGATCGATGAAAGTGAAACTATAAATAGAGACATCACCACGAGCGAAATGGATCCCGATTCACTGCGAAGAAGTTTTATGGGACTAAGCCTTAACTCCATGGCGATATGTATTCCTGTGCTGAAGCGGTGACCGCGCGGAATTCTTTGGACGCACCGAAGTGAACAGTGACAACAATTTTTGCATTTGGCGAATAACAAGGCGAACTACTGCACTCGAGATTTATTGCCATTCGTTCAAATTCATCATCTGTTAAACCGAGTTCTCGCCCCGCTCTCGAAATTACAGCGTTCATAGCCGCAGCCGCACTAGATTGATTTGAACTAGTCACAAAGGCTCGCGCACCTTCACGCGCTAAGGTGCGCGCAATTTCTTCCTGGCCACTTACTGACGCGAATTGATGAAGAAAGAAGATAATCGGCACAAATAGCGGAAGGGCAAGCGCGACAAATTCGACTGTAGCGCTACCTCTTTCGCATCTGATAATACTTTTCACGGGACAACCTCGATGACAGAGATACCTGTGACCTCACTTTTTAGTGAACCGCCTAAGAAACTGGCCAAGCCTGGAACCATAATGGGAAGATCTCTTTGCTTTCTAACAACTAGTAGACGCAATTTTTGAAAGCGATCAGGCGTATCTATTTCAACTACTGAATCACCGCTCAGCAACTCATTAGATATCGACCTTCTTGATGCCTCGCTCTGTACCTTCGCAAGTTCAAAATTTCTGATGAAGACCGTTGAAGTTAACTGCGCACCACAGAGAAAGAGAAAGAGCAGCGGAATCAAGACCATTGCGCTCTCTGCGCTGCCCCTTTCGGAAGCAATGAATCGCCTCAGCGAATACATCAACGAATACCGTTCATCGCATCTAGTGAATTTTTAAGGATGCTGGTCAAGCGAGGTGCGGCAATTGTCCATATCGCTGTGACTAAACCAGTAGTCATCAGAACTACTAATACCCAACCTGGAACATCACCTCTCTCGGATGTAAACGCAGATTTGTATCGTCTTTGAATCTGTTGCAACTTTTCGTTGCGCGTGAAAAATTGGTGAGTTTCTAAATATCCTTTAACTATCAATCTATTTAGCGATCCTGCACCTATTTCAAATAGATCGGTAGGCTCTGTATTCTTTACAGGGCCAGCGTCTTCTACTGGCGCTAGGGACTTAGATATAACTTTCACCATTTCTTTATCCATTCTCTCTTGCCCATTCATGCGGTATGAATTGGTTGATTTCTTCATTTGTGTTTGTATTCAAGGCGCGCTCTTTACTACGCGCTGCTAAAAAGATTGAGATTGGCTAATGAAGGCCAAAGTGCAAAGAGAATCGAAATTGGAAGAATCAGAAATACAACTGGAACCATCATCGATATTTCAGCCTTGGCGGCAGCGCCAAGAACTCGATTCCGTTGGATTTCACGAGCTTCTTGCGCATGGCGTTGTAGAACATCGATTAGTGGGGCACCACGCAAAGTTGCAATGATTAGTGAGTCGACAAAACGCCTGATTGCAATGGAATCTAAATCTCTTCCCATCGCATCTAGAGCAACATGAAATGGTTTTCCAGATTTAACGAGTGCTACTACCTTGTTGAATTCAATGGCCATTGAACCAGTGGCCGTTTTTCCTATCCGCTCCATCGCTGCCAAAGGCGTTTCGCCTGCTGACATGGCTAACGAATACATCTCAATAACTGCGGGAAACTCTGATTCAACTCGCAACTTATGAAGGTTTACTTTTTTGCTCAGACTGCGATCCACGAAAACATAAGTTGATATCGCAGCTAAGAAACCAAGTAGCAATATAGAGATTGGCGACTTCCCTGCAAAGATCAAAATCAAAGTTATAGCTGCACCAACAAGAGAAGAGTTTGCAAGTTGCTTACTTCTAAATTCAAAGAAACTTTCTGGAGAGTCTTTGCCTATTTCACGGAGGCGATTTTGAATCGACCCTCGGTCCTTAGAATTTGCTATGTGGCTATTCAACGCACTTCTAGGACTCGCACTTAGGATCAGGGTTAGCGAACCCAAGGCGGCAAAGAGAACTGGAATTCCAACGGAATACTTCATGCTTTACCAAAAACACGCGGTAGCTCAGGAAGGCGACCCAAACGGTTCATCCATACATATGCGATCGCTGTCATGGACAAACCAATTAGAAGAATTAGCACGCCCGTAGGTGTAGAGAACGCGCGAGACGTTGCTGGCTGAGTCGATAGTAAGAGCAGAAGAAGCCAAGGTGCAGCGGCAGAAAGGTGGGCAGAGTTCTTTATCCAACCGTGTTTAACTTCAATCTCGCGTCTTAGCGCTAAGTCTTGGCGAAGAAATGTCCCTACAGTTCGCAAAATGTTTAGGAGCTCGGAACCTCCCAAGGTCTTAGAAATTGCAATTGCTTCAAAGATTTGGTCGCTGCTGTGTTGGCCGCATCGTTGTTTCAAATCAGAAATTGCTTGATTGAAATCTCCGTTCAAGCGCATCTTCAACTCAAACTCTGCAAAATAGGGTCGCAGAATTACCGGACCTCTTGTCGTTAACCCAATAAGAGATTCCGTGATCGAAAGACCTGACTGGATCCCACTTACGAGATGATCAATAACTTCTGGCCACGCAGCGTTTATAGCGGCGGCATCTTTATCAGATTTCTTCTTTGAAATTAACAAAGTAATTGTGGAGAGTAAAAAGCCGAAGATTAGAGCGATAACAATGGATGCAGAGAGTAGATAGACCATGAAGAATGAAGCCACGAAAGAACTTGCTACTTTAAGAGATAGCTTTTTGCGAAGATTTAGCGAGAGGTTTCTTGGCGGACTCATCGGTTTTCTACTCATCTTTACTCCACCAATCGGCAAGTGGAATTCCAGCGGCAGAGAATTTCTCATCATTACCGATCGAGCCAATACCGCGGATGTATTCAGTACCATCCCATTTCCAGAGGGTTTCGATTTCAGCGCGATCATTTTCAAAGCGCCCTGTGACTGCGGCGATCTCTTGAATTCTTCGCGTACCGTCGCTAGCAAGTCCAACTTGCACCACTAGATCAATGGCAGATGCCACTGTCGGCGCAATAAATTTGTGTGAGATATTTTCGCCAGCTAATAAAGGCAGAGTTTGTAATTTAATAATTGCATCACGTGCTGAATTCGCATGCAGCGTTCCCATTCCGGCAAGTCCGGAGTTAAGGGCGATCAAAAGATCGAGCGCTTCGGCCTCGCGAACTTCTCCAATAACTATTCGCGAAGGTCGCATACGCAGCGCTTCCTTAATGAGTTTTCTAAGTGGAATCGCGCCTTCACCCTGCAGATTTTCTCCACGTGTCTGCATCGCCACTAGGTCAGGCAAATTTGGCTTTAGTTCAAAGACTTCCTCAATCGTTATGACGCGCTGTCCTATAGGAGTTGCCGATATAAGTGCGTTAAGCATTGTTGTTTTACCGGATTGGGTTCCGCCGCTTACCAAAATGTTTAACCCAGCGCGTACGGAGTTGGTTAGAGCCGCCGCCATGGCATCATTTAGCGCACCGCGTTCTGCTAAATCTTGCAGAGCTAAGTGGCGCATTAAATGCTTTCTGATATTTACAGTCCAATGTTCGGCAGTGATTTCAGGGATCACCACATGCAGGCGACTCCCATCTGGAAGTCGTGCATCAACGAATGGGTGCGATAGATCAAGACGTCTTCCGCTCCAGATAAGTAGGCGGTCTACTAGCTGAGAGACTTCTTCAGTCGAGAGGATTAAATTTGTTAACTCACTCTTTCCTGCCCGAGCGATGAAGATTCTTTGTGGTGAATTAATCCAAATTTCTTCGATTGTTTTATCGGAAATGAACTCTGCGATCGGCCCAAAGGCGACATCCATTTCCATGGCGCGAAGATAGAACTATCAAGATTACTAAATCAGAACAGATTGAAACCTGTGGATGAATTAGAAAGATGTGGTTTTCAATTCTTGGCCGTCGAGACGATTTAGAAATTCGAGGACGCTCTCGCCGGCTTGATGAGAAATCCATGCATAATGTAGGGAGATCCCAGGAACTCCTTCTAAGGTCCACTGTGAAGAAATTCGAGCGCAGATTTGTTCAGCTACATCATTATCCCCAGTAATTAAAATGACAAAATTGTTGATGCCCATACGTGCTATGTGATCTTCTAAGCGGAGAGCCCTTGAGGCAATTTCAGAGAAGGCAACTATTGGATAGTCATAAATAGGTTGCTCTGAAATCAATCTGAGCGTCAAAGCGGTAATTGTGCCTTCACTTCGCTCGGAAAGTGAGATCTCTCTTTTTAAACTCTCATAGAAGAAAGGTGGCGCAGCTACGCGCGTTAATGAGTCACGTAAACCGTCGTGTGAAAAAACCATGCGCTACCCTTCCCACTTATGAACACCGATCCTGCCAAGCAAGCGCGTAAGCGCTCCATCGCGTCAACCCTTCTCTATATAGAAGGTGCAGTCGTGTTATCCCTAGGTGTTTGGGTTGGCGTCATGGGAATTACCCATGAAGATCGCGAGATTCCACCATTGGCTGGGGTGCTGCTCTTCTCATTGGCAGGTGGCCTTGGGCTCTTGGCATGTGGGCGCGCATTTGCGCAGAGAAAGAATTGGGGCCGCGGGCCAGCAGTCTTTGCGAACTTAATTGTTTTAGGCGTTGTTAAATATCAATTCGAAGGTGGCTTCTTAATCGGCGCAATTCCATTGTTATTACTTGCAATCCCAGTACTCTATTTAGCGGTAACGATAATTCCAGAAGAGCGCAAATAATTTAAAGACGGGTTAATTTAAAAGGGAACGATCTTGCGATCTTCCCAAAGCAGTCCCGTTACTTGTTCCGTGCCACGTTCTGAAATATCTGCAGTTGCCAACCAGATAGCTGTCTCGGCGCCTTCTTCTGCGCTACGTGGTGCATCAGGTCCGCCCATATCTGTGCGCGAATGATTTGGGCAGATTGCATCAACATAGAATCCGCGAGCGCCAAGTCCTGTTTCATGTGCCAAGTTTCTAACGAGTGCGTTAACACCAGCTTTGCTAATTCGATACGGTGCAAGTCCCCCAGCATTTCCGGGTCCTGACATACGACCCAAACATGCGGAGTAGATAACTACTCGTCCATTGCGTGCATCAGCCATGGCAGGTGCAATCGCATTTACTAAAGTGAAGACAGAATCCAAGTTAATCGCCATTACGCGATTCCATTCGGCATCTGTTGTTCGCAGAGTCTTTGACATCTTCTCGCTCATCACGCCATGCGCTAACACCATTACTTGTGGCGTTGGCAATGATGCGGTGATTTCTTCAGCAACTTTGCGAGTAATCTCTTGGTTCTCTAAATCTGCCGCATGTGTTGTAATGCTTAAACCAGATTGCGTTGCTGAATACTCGGCGATCAGTTCTTCTCTCGCTGAATTCAACCTTGCTGGATCTTTAGCGATCAGCGCCAAGTCATAGCCACGCGCTGCCAGGCCCCGCGCAGTTTCATAGCCCAGCCCGCGGCTTCCACCGCTGACAATGGCCAGTGGTCGCATCGGAGCTCCTGAGTTCATGCGCCAACTCTGCCAATCCTCTGGCCCCTTGTCGCGCTGAGTTTCGGGGCGCGATTGTGGTCAAGATCGCGCTCGAGGTCGGCGCTACGGGATTTATTCAGGCTCGGCTCAGCCGATAGTCTTAGCCACGTATTAAGCGTTAATTACCACTGTAATCCTCAAGGTTAATCGCGAAGAAGGAGTTGCCAGTGTCGGCAGATTTCGGAGCCAATGATTGGCTCGTCGAAGAGATGTACGAGCGTTACCAAGCCGATCCAACTTCTGTCGAACCTTCATGGATTGAATTCTTTAAGACTTATAACCCAGGTGCAGCTGCAACAACAAGCGCGCCAAAAGCGGGAACCCCACCAGTTCCACCAATTCCAAAAGCAACGCAACAAGTTTTAACACCTGCGCCATCAACATTAGCTGAACCAGTTAAATCCACTCCGGTTTCTGCGCCAGCACCTGTTGCTGCACCAATCGTTTCAACACCAGCTCCTGTTGCACCAATCGTTTCAACACCAGCTCCTGTTGCACCAATCGTTTCAACACCAGCTCCTGCACAAGCGCCGATTAAACCCGCACCAGTTTTGATTACACCGGGCGCTGCAACGATGGAACCACTTCGTGGAGTTGCCGGTCGCGTTGTTGCATCAATGGAAGCATCGCTATCAGTTCCAACTGCAACAAGTGTGCGCGCAATTCCTGCAAAGTTGATGATCGATAACCGCACCGTTATTACAAACCACTTAAAGCGCACACGCGGTGGAAAAGTTTCATTTACTCACCTCATCGCTTATGCAATGATCAAGGCGCTTCGTGCGATGCCAGAGATGAACGCTTTCTATGGAGAAGTAGATGGCAAGCCCGCACTAGGAAAGCCAGAACATATCAACCTAGGTATTGCGATCGACTTGGCAAAGCCAGATGGAACGCGTCAACTACTTGTTCCATCAATTAAGGGCTGCGAAGATTTAGATTTTGGTCAGTTCTGGGTTGCCTACGAAGAGATCGTTAAGAAGGCTCGCGCCGGTGCACTTACCGTTGAAGATTATGCGGGAACAACCGTTTCGCTAACTAACCCAGGCACAATCGGCACCGTTCACTCAGTGCCACGCTTGGTGCAAGGCCAAGGCTTAATTGTTGGCGTTGGCGCGATGGATTACCCAGCAGAATTCCAAGGAGCAAGTGAAGAAACATTGGCCCGCATGGCGATTAGCAAGGTAATCACTCTTACAAGTACTTACGACCACCGAGTTATTCAAGGCGCACAATCTGGAGATTTCCTCCGTCGTATTCACGAAATTCTGCTTGGCGCAGAAAACTTCTACGATGAAATCTTTGCTGCGCTACGTATTCCTTACGAGCCAATTCGTTGGGCATCTGACTTTGAATTCTCTAAAGATGAAGAGATCAACAAAACTGCGCGCGTTCAGCAGTTAATTCAGGCTTACCGCACCTACGGCCACTTGATGGCAGATACCGATCCGCTGAAATATGTTCAGCGTTCACATCCAGATCTAGATGTCGTAACCCACGGACTTACTTTGTGGGATCTCGATCGCGAATTTGCAACTGGTGGATTTGGCGGCGAGAAGTTTATGAAGCTGCGCAAGATCCTTGGAATTCTGCGCGATTCATATTGCCGCTCAGTTGGCGTGGAATATATGTATATTTCAAATCCGGAAGAACGTAAGTGGATCCAAGAACACGTTGAAATCGGCTTTACTAAGCCAGATCGCGAAGAACAGATTCGCATTCTTCGTAAACTAAATAGCGCAGAAGCATTTGAAACATTCTTACAGACCAAGTTCGTTGGCCAAAAGCGATTCTCGCTCGAAGGTGGCGAATCGGTAATTCCAATTCTAGATGCAGTTATCTCATCTGCTGCAGAAAAGAATTTAGATGAAGTCTGTATCGGTATGCCACACCGCGGTCGCCTGAATGTTCTGGCAAATATCGCCGGCAAGTCTTACGGCCAAATTTTCCAAGAGTTCCAAGGACATTACAAAGAAAACGAAGTTCACGGTTCAGGCGATGTTAAGTACCACTTAGGTACTGAAGGAGTCTTCACCGCAGAATCTGGTGCGCAGACCAAGATTTATCTCGCTGCCAACCCTTCACACCTAGAAGCGGTAAACCCAGTACTAGAAGGCATTGTTCGCGCCAAGCAAGATAAGTTAAATGTGAAAGATCTCTACTCAGTTCTACCTATATTGCTACACGGAGATGCTTCATTTGCGGGCCAGGGAATCAACTTCGAAACTCTGCAACTCTCTCAACTTAAGGGCTACCGCACCGGCGGAACTATTCATATCGTTGTAAATAACCAAGTTGGATTTACTACTTCACCTCATGCATCACGCACATCTCGTTATTCAACAGATGTTGCCAAGGCTATTGAAGCGCCGGTCTTCCATGTAAATGGAGATGACCCAGAAGCATGTGTTCGCGTGGCTCGTTTAGCCTTCGAATACCGCCAAACATTTAATAAAGATGTGGTCATCGACATGGTTTGCTACCGTCGTCGTGGCCACAATGAAGGCGATGAGCCAAGCTTCACGCAACCAGTGATGTACAAGTTAATTGATGCCAAGCGCTCAACTCGTACCTTGTATACCGAATCACTTATCGGCCGCGGAGATATCACTCCAGAAGAAGCCGAGCAGTTAGCGCGCGACTACCAGACACAGCTTGAAGAAGTTTATGCATCTGTTGCAAATTATGAAGAAGAGCACGATCCAAACTTCCAGCCACCAATTGTTCCTAATGCGGAAGATGTACCAACATTTATCTCAGAGCAATTGGTTCGTGAAATTGCAGCAACACAACTGGCGATCCCAGAAGGTTTCCATATCCATCCCAAGATGCTTCCACAGCTGCAAAAGCGTGCCGAATCAATCAACGATGGCACCATCGACTGGTCAACTGGTGAAATGCTCGCCTTCGGTTCACTTCTTAAAGAAGGTCGTCCGGTTCGTTTAGCGGGACAAGATTCTCGTCGCGGAACATTTAGCAATCGCCACGCAGTAGTCGTTGATAAAGAGAATGGTTCTGATTGGTTCCCGCTTCGTTCACTGATTTCCGATGAAAGTCAGTTCTTCGTAGTCGATTCGCTGCTATCTGAATACGCTGCAATGGGCTTTGAATACGGTTATTCCGTTGCTCGCCCTGAAGCTCTAGTTCTTTGGGAAGGCCAGTTCGGTGACTTTGCCAACGGTGCGCAGACCATCATCGATGAATTCATCTCATCTGCTCTTCAAAAGTGGGGCGAGCGTTCATCAGTTGTATTGCTCTTGCCACATGGTTATGAAGGACAAGGCCCAGATCACTCATCTGCGCGCATTGAACGCTTCTTATCACTTGCTGCTGAAAAGAATATGACGATCGCGCAACCTTCAACACCGGCCTCTTACTTCCACTTGTTGCGCTTCCACGCCGCAAATCCAAAGCGCCGTCCAATGGTTGTCTTCACACCAAAGTCGATGCTTCGCTTGCGTGCGGCGGCATCATCAATTAGTGATTTCACATCTGGAACATTCTTGCCAGTAATCGGTGATGCCACAGTTAACAACGCATCACGTTTGATCTACTGCTCAGGAAAGATTTATCACGACCTAGTTGCAGAGCGAACCAAGTTAAACGACACCAGCACTGCAATTGTTCGCGTAGAACGTTTATACCCACTTCCAGTTGCACAAATGGAAGTTGAAGCGAAGAAGCATCCAAATGCGAACTTGCTTTGGGTACAAGATGAACCAGCTAACCAAGGTCCATGGCCGCACATTGCGCTAAGCACTACCGAAGCTATCGGTGGAACTTCAGTTGACGGCCGCGTACTTCGCAGAATTTCTCGTCGCGCGTCAGCATCTCCAGCAACTGGTAACCACCATTTGCACGAGGAAGAGGCTAAAGCGTTGATGTATGAAGCATTTACGCGTTAATTCTTCTTTATTCGCGTAATTACATTTCCAATAATTTCGGCTTCGTTTAAGAATCCCCATTTGCGGGAATCACTTCCAGCTTCGTTATCGGATAATACGTAGTAACTCTTCTTGCCGTCTTTATCCATAGATATTTCTGCGATCCGCTTTACATAGAAGATGCCCGGCTGGCTTTCGCGCTCTATAACAACGACATCGCCGAGGCGCAGAAATAGGTACTTTTTGCCGAAGAAGCCGTAGTGAACAAGTAGCCAATCCAGAGGGTTATAGGTCGGCTGCATCGAAGTGCCTTCGACGATCACACGGCCGAAGATGCCAAAGAAGCCCATGGGCGGTAGTCTCACACATACAGGTTTTGAAATAAAGATAAGAAATATAAAGATAAAGGGAGAGAAAATGAAGAAGTTCTTCACACCAAAGGTAACTGTCCACGCACACTGCGATCTGCCATGTGGAGTTTACGATCCAGCACAGGCAAAGATCGAAGCGCTCTCAGTTAAGGCTTGCATGGAAAAGTATGCAGCCAACCCAGATGCAGATTTCCGCTCACGTTCTGTTGCGATTAAAGAAGAGCGTTCACATCAAGTTAAAGAGCACCTCTGGGTTCTCTGGACTGATTACTTCAAGGCGCCACACTTTGAGGCATACCCACAACTTCACTCACTCTTTAATGAAGCGACAAAGTTGGCTGGAGCTGCCGGCACAAAGGGAACTCAGGACATTGCAGTTGCAGATAAGTTGATCGCAAAGATCGATGAAATTGCTGAGATCTTCTGGGCCACGAAAAAAGCCTAATAAGAATGGCTTAATTTTCTGAAGATTTAATTAAAGATTGCGCGGCGGTGCGGGCGAGGAAAGATACTCGCTCCACCGCCGTTCTTTCTATTATGGCAAAAGCGATATGGCGTTCACCTTCATAGATATCGCATTCAAAGATCATCGAGCGCCCATCCATCTCAGTACAGCGCGCGGCTCCGCGAATTTCAGAGCCAATTCCAACTGAATCAATAACCGAGATATCGAATTTATCTACGATCGTTGTCTCGCCTGTTTCTAAATATTCGCTCAGCGCTGCAACACATGCGCTCTCCATCACGCTCATTAAATGGCCGGGCGCAAGAATTGGAAGATCCGAAATCCCCATTGCCAGACAGGTATCACCGGGGCGAACGGTCATTACCGAGAAACCTACTGCTCCGATTACTTCCTCTGCAGGGCGCATAAATCTTGAATTACTTTTCGTCGTCGATGAAGTGCTGAACGTGAGTTTGTTCAATCTGAATTTCGCGATGTTCCACGTTGCCGAATTCATCGATTTCAATTGAAATTTCGGTCATGCTGTATTGAGTTACAACTTCGGTAACTCCAGCACCCGTTGCTTGACGTAGCAGCTGCTCATGGATGCTGCGATGAAGATCTTCAGGGGCCTTCTCATCGCATGAACGACGCAACACATCCTGCAAGAGGGTGTGCATCGCTTGCTCGTGCTCAACTTCTGCGCGACAAGCGGAACAAGTATTTAAGTGAGATTCAATCGCTTGTGGGTTGCGAGCCTCTTCAACCACACCTTCGATGATGAAGACTACGGAGGAGAGAACTTCAATACATGGAATCTCTTCGAGATGGCTCATGCCTTCTCCCCCTTTCCGCTCTTGTCTTTAGAGTCAGTGGAGTAGCCGAGCTCTTTTGCATAGTCCGCTAACTTCTCACGTAACAACTTACGTCCGCGGTGCAGACGTGACATCACAGTGCCGGCAGGAACATCGACGATATCTGCGATCTCTTTGTAGGAAAAACCCTCAACATCAGCCAAGTAAACGGCGATGCGAAATTCTTCGGGGATCTCCTGCAGCGCGCGTTTGATATCGCTATCTGGCAAATTCTCTAGCGCTTCTACTTCTGCAGATTTTCCGAGATCGCTGGTGTGTGATTGCGCCTCAGCTAACTGCCAATCTTCGAGTTCACCAGCAGCAAGTTGGGGACGGCGCTGATCTTTACGATAAGAATTAATAAATGTGGTTGTTAAAACGCGATAAAGCCAAGCGCGTAAATTGGTGCCTTCTTCAAATTGGTGGAAAGAGTTGAAGGCTTTTAGATAAGTATCTTGAACTAGATCGCGCGCATCTTCGGGGTTCTTTGTATAACGAAGCGCTGCTGCATATAACTGGTCCATAAACACGATGGCATCGCGCTCAAACCGAGTGTTGCGATCGGAAGCGCTCTCTAGGACTAAATCTTTAGATGCCATCTCTTACACACTATCCCAAAGTCGTAGAAATCGCTCTTTATGCGCGCTTATCGCAGAGCCCTAGAAGAGCGTCTGCGCCTCACCCAGTTCGATCTCAGCAATCAATTCGGGGCCGTTATTTGCCACCAGATTTACCCGCGATGAAACAGGTCTAGTTACCAAACCAGCGGCTGGATCTGGGTTCTGCATTAACGCAATTAAATCTTCGATCTCGCGATTTTTTGGATCTAACCAATCGTTCCACTTATCGCGCTCCATAAAGACCGGCATCCGGCTATGGATAGTTGCTAGCTCGCCAACTGCTTCGCGAGTAATAATTGAAGCGGATTGAATCTCTTCGCCTTTCTCATTCTTCCAAGTGCTCCAGATTCCAGCGATGGAAAGTGATTTGTTGGGTTCTGCCGAAGATATATAGAAAGGTTGTTTTGGTGGGTACTTACCGAGTGAAGTCGCCCATTCGTAATAACCAGTTGCCGGAATTAAACAACGCGTTGTGCGAAAGGCTTGACGAAATGTTGGCTTCTCATGAATTGATTCGCTACGCGCATTAATTGCATGTGATTGCGAGGCGCGCGCTTCGGCAAAGTTCTTCTGCCACGGCGCGATAATTCCCCACGATGCGCTATCCAATATTCTCTCTAAAGAATTGGTGTTTCCTGGAGTATCTCGAATAATGTAAATCTCATTGGTCGGTGCGATATTCCAATTTAACGGCAGCGAAGCATCAAGGGTTGATCCATCGAGATCAAACTCCCCGATGATCTCGTCCATCTCCTGCGCTCTGGCATAACGACCGCACATAGGTAGAGAGTAGACTGTTGCTTATGCTCTGGCCCGCTCCATTTCGTGGAGATAAGAAAGTCAGCGCGCGAGTA
>CAZLTK010000015.1:13593-16376 GCA_964562535.1 uncultured Candidatus Planktophila sp. | reverse complement strand
TTGATAGAGTCGAAACATCGCTAGTCATCTACAGGAGTGCAATATGTCTGAAAATTCAGGAAAGTGCCCAGTCGTTCACGGTTCAAATACCGAAGTTGGCGCATCTAATGTCAACTGGTGGCCAAAGAATTTAAATCTAGATATTTTGCATCAGCACGATAAGAAAACCAATCCACTTGGTGAGGATTTTGATTACCTTGAAGAGTTAAAGACTCTAGATTTCCAAGCGCTTAAGAAAGATCTCCACGCCCTAATGACAGATAGCCAGCCTTGGTGGCCGGCTGACTGGGGACATTACGGCGGGCTAATGATTCGTATGTCATGGCACGCCGCTGGTACATATCGCACAACTGATGGTCGCGGCGGTGGTGGAACCGGCAACCTACGTTTTGCACCACTTAACTCATTCCCAGATAACGTAAACCTGGACAAAGCCCGACGAATTCTCTGGCCAATTAAGCAGAAGTACGGCAACAAAGTTAGTTGGGCAGATCTTCTTGTCTTGGCCGGCACAATTGCTTACGAATCAATGGGATTAAAAACTTTTGGTTTCGGTTTTGGGCGTACAGATATTTGGCACCCAGAGAAAGATATTTACTGGGGTCCTGAGACAGAATTCTTAGCGCCAAGTGATGAGCGCTATGGCGATGTTAAAGATGCGAGCACAATGGAGAACCCATTGGCAGCAGTTCAAATGGGGTTGATTTATGTAAACCCTGAAGGCGTAAATGGAAAGTCTGATCCACTGCTAACTGCTCAACATGTTCGCGAAACATTTGCGCGCATGGCGATGAATGATGAAGAAACTGTTGCACTCACTGCAGGTGGTCACACAGTAGGAAAAGCACACGGAAACGGTGATGCTTCTCGACTAGGACCAAGCCCTGAGGGTGCTGATATCCATGAAGCTGGTCTCGGCTGGATGAACCACACAACTCGCAGCATTGGCCGCGACACAGTTTCCAGTGGAATTGAAGGCGCTTGGACTACACACCCAACGAAATGGGATGGCGGTTACTTCGAACTTCTCTTTAAGTACGACTGGGAGTTAAAGAAATCTCCAGCCGGTGCAACGCAATGGGAACCAATCAATATTGCCGAAGAAGATAAGCCAGTAGATGTTGAAGATCCATCAATTCGTTACAACCCAATAATGACTGATGCAGATATGGCGATGATTAAGGATCCAATTTATCTTGAGATCTCAAAGCGTTTCCATGCAGATCCTGCATATTTCAGTGAAGTCTTTGCGCGTGCTTGGTTTAAGTTAACCCACCGCGATCTCGGGCCAAAGGTGAACTACTTTGGACCAGATGTTCCTAAAGAAGATTTGATTTGGCAGGATCCAATTACTCCAGGATCAACTTCATACGATATTGCAGCCGTTAAGGCAAAGATTGCGGCGACTGGAATTTCAGTTTCTGATCTCGTTGCAACTGCCTGGGATAGCGCTCGCACATTCCGCGGTTCCGATAAGCGAGGCGGCGCAAATGGATCACGTATCCGACTTGCACCTCAGAAAGATTGGCAAGGAAACGAGCCAGCGCGTTTGGCGAAGGTGCTTGCCGCTCTGGAACCAATTGCAAAGGAATCGGGTGCAAGCATCGCTGATGTAATTGTCTTGGCTGGAAACGTTGGAGTCGAAACTGCAGCAAAGGCTGCCGGTTTTGATATCACTGTTCCATTTGCACCAGGCCGCGGCGATGCAACAGCAGAACAAACTGATGCAGCTTCCTTTGCACCACTTGAGCCAATTCATGATGGATTCCGCAACTGGTTGAAGCAGGAATACTCAGCTAAGCCTGAAGAACTACTTCTTGATCGCGCACAACTTATGGGTCTAACTGCACCAGAGATGACGGTTTTGATGGGTGGAATGCGCGCACTTGGTACAAATTATGGCGGAACTAAGCATGGTGTCTTCACAGATAAAGTTGGAACACTTAATACCGACTTCTTTAGCGTACTAACCAGCATGACCTACATCTGGGAGCCAGCAGGCGAAAACCTTTATAACTTACGTAACAGAACCACTGGCGAAGTTAAATTCACTGCAACTCGCGTTGATTTGGTCTTCGGATCTAACTCAATCTTGCGTGCCTACGCTGAGGTCTACGCCCAAAGCGATGGCCAGGCAAAGTTCGTTAAGGACTTTGTTAACGCCTGGACCAAGGTCATGAACGCAGATCGCTTCGACCTAAAGAGATAATTTACTTATCAGGATTAGGAACAGTTACATCTCGAACAAATGCTTCGAGATCGTTAACTGATTGTAAGAATCCGCGCAAAGTACGAAGAGTTGCACCAAAGTTGGTGAATTCATCGACCTTTAATCCGTCGACGTCGTACATCTTGTTGAACTCTGGCAGCGTCTGAAGCGTCTTTAGAATCGTTGGGTCAACAGGCTCTTCGATGCTATTTAGATTCGGAACAAGTGCTGCCTTGTTGATCTTTACCTGCCAGGCATATGGTGGTGAGATAACCGAGTCTCCACCAAGAATTTGGCTCCAATGCATGTGATTGCGAAACGCTGCAGAAAGTAAACGAGTGCGATAGCCACGTTCTTTGTAAACCTGATGTGCGTGTTTAAAGACGGCAACGCCTGCCCATTCCATAACGCCTGGATCGATCATCGCGCCCGATTTTTCCGCTGAAACCTTAACCCAGTCATCAACTCGGCCAACCATGATTGTGCAGACCGGACCCATCTGCGAGATATCCAAGCCTTCAGCTTCACGGCGCTTTAGCCCGCGTTCAATCGCTTCAGCGACCGCAATTGTTTG
>CAZLTK010000015.1:0-13493 GCA_964562535.1 uncultured Candidatus Planktophila sp. | reverse complement strand
GCCTTAGTGCGAGATGGGAAATTGATTGGCGATATTCAACTCCGTCATTGCGACAGGACGATGCCTGATGGATCCGGTCATATTGGTCTTGATATCGCAGAAGATGAACGTGGCAAAGGCGCTGGAACTGCCGCACTTAACCTAGCGTGGGAGTGGGCTGTTGCAAATAGTTTTCATCGTCTCGAAGGATCTACTTCCGAAGAGAACATTGCAATGCAGAAAGCTTTTGAAAAAGCGGGCTGGGAGTATGAAGGTAGACTTAAAAAGTTATTTATGCATGATGGTGTTGCCGAAGATTATTTATCTTTCGCAAAAACTATTTAGTTAGTAGCCATTTTCTGCGCTCACTTTCAGAAAATTTCTCTATTGAGTATCGCAGGGCTGTTCTAGGCATTTCGGTGCAATGTTCTTGCAAGAAAGCTCTCAGCAAACTGGGATCTCGCTTGCCCATCTCTCGCAATAACCAGCCGACCGCCTTATGCATCAAATCGTGTTTATCTCCAAGGTGGCGCTCTGCCATTTCATAAGTTGGCTCAAGATCGCCAGCGCGAAGAAAGGCGAAGGTAAATACGACAGATACGCGGCGTTCCCAGAGAGATTTGCTCTTGGCCAGGCGGTTTAATATCGACATCGGGTCTTCAATTTCCAAGAGATACTCACCCAAGGTTGGCGCAGTTACATCAACCAAATCCCAGTTATTTACCTTGCCCGCTTTCAACTCCTTTAGGTAGAAGTTGAAGAGTCTTTTCTTCTCACTTACAACTCGGGATCTCTTAAATTGATTTATAAGAATAATCAGCCCACAGAGACGAACTTCGTGGATATCTGAATTAGTAAGTTTAGCGATTTCAGTCATAGGCAAATCTTTGTATCGTGCAGCAATTTTGCGAGTTTGAGGAACAACTACACCTATGAAGATATCGCCTTCAGCGTAGTCTCCTGGACCGGTCTTAAAGAATCGTTGCAGTTCGGCGGCTTTCCCAATAGATGCGAAGGCTTTGAGATCTGCAATGACCCGTTTTGCACTCATATCTAGATTCTATTCGCTATTCTTTTAGTTAAGAACTTTTGGTTTACTAATTCGGTTATGGGGTAGCGATGTTTGAGGCGATTTTTCTCGGCGCACTCCAAGGACTAACCGAATTTCTGCCGATTTCATCCAGTGCGCATATTCGTATCGCGGGAGAGCTATTTGGAACAAACTCCGATCCTGGTGCGACATTCACCGCAATAACTCAAATTGGTACTGAACTTGCCGTCCTTATCTATTTCCGTCGCGATATTGTGCGAATTATCAGCGCATGGTTTAGTCAGATCTCCCGCAGAGAATTACAGGCTTCTGAAAAATCAGATGCGCGCTTAGGCTGGTTGATAATTCTTGGCACACTTCCGATAGTGGCATTAGGTTACTTTGGACAAGAGATAATTCGGAACGATTTCCGCTCACTTTGGTTGATTGCAGCCACACTCATTATCTTTGGTGTCATTCTTGGATTTGCAGATAAATATGGAAAGACAGAGCGCCAACTGCATCAGTTAACTCCTATGCATGGTGTTTTATATGGTTTCGCGCAATCACTTGCACTTATCCCAGGTGTATCCCGCTCCGGTGCAACAATCGCAATGGGTCGATTTATGGGTTACAGCCGCGAAGCAGCGTTGCGTTATTCATTTTTGCTTGCACTACCTGCGGTTTTTGGTAGCGGTCTTTATGAGTTAAAGGGTGCCCTTGGCGGGTCTCCATCTGAGCGAATCTTTTCACTTCCAGAAACTTTCATGGCAACTGCAGTTGCCTTTGTAATTGGTTACGCAGTTATCGCCTGGTTATTAAAGTATGTAACTACTAAGAGCTTTGCGCCGTTTATTATTTATCGAATCGCTCTAGGTTCATTGTTAATTCTCCTTCTCTCACTAGGGGTTATCTCATGAGCGCTAATTGGTCGGGCACTGTTAATTTTCGAGATGCGCAACGCTTGGCGCCTGCCTCTATCGATGAAATGCAGAAGATAATCTCAAAATCCGCACGTGTACGTGCTCGTGGCAGCGCGCATTGCTTCAATGACATTGCAGATACTTCCGCAACGGCGATCACCTTTGAGAACATGCCTTCAGAGATTGAAATCAATAAAGAGAAGAAAACTGTACGAGTCCCAGCTGGAATGAAATACGGAGAACTAGCAGTTGCTCTGCACGAGCGAGGCTGGGCGATACATAACATGGCTTCGCTTCCACATATTTCCGTTGCAGGTGCGGTTGCAACAGCAACCCACGGTTCTGGCGTAGGAAACGGAAATCTTGCGACGGCAGTTGAAAGTCTTGAACTAGCCCTACCTGATGGATCGCTTAAGCGAATTTCTAAAGGCGATACGAACTTTGAAGGTTATGTAGTTGGCCTAGGTTTAACTGGCGTTGTCGTTACCTTGGATTTGGCTATCGAGCCGACATTTAACATTGCACAAACTGTCTATCGAGGAATGTCTCGCGAAAGTTATGCCGCAAACTTAGATGAAATCATGAGCCTTGCTTATAGCGTTAGTTACTTCACTACTTGGGCTGCCGCAGGTGGGGGAGAAGTCTGGGCAAAGTTTAAATCTGGAACAACCGCACCGACAGAATTGTTCGAGGCATATCCAGCAACATCAAACCGACATCCTTTGCCAGGTCTAAATCCAGAACCTTGCACCGAACAGATGGCGGTAAGTGGACCATGGCATTTACGTCTGCCGCATTTCAAAATGGAGTTCACACCAAGTGCCGGCGATGAAATTCAGAGCGAGTTCTTCGTTGCACGTAAAGATGCACCTGCGGCGATAGCTGCACTTGAGAAAATTGCGCCACAGATAAATGAGATTCTCTGGGTAACCGAGATCCGCGCCATTGCTGCAGATAACCTTTGGATGAGCCCGCACTATCAGCGTGATTCAATTGGAATTCACTTCACGTGGAAGAAAGTTGATGCGGTCTATGAAATGGTTAAGGTTGTTGAAGCAACACTTGCGCCATTTGGCTATCGCCCACACCTAGGTAAGGTCTTTTCGGCTAGCCCTGATTACTTTAAATCAGTTATGCCGAAGTTTGATGATTTCAAGAAACTGGTAACGGAGATAGATCCAACCAATAAATTTGGTAACGAGTTCACTAATCGGCTGATCGGCCGTTAAATCTCGAGTTTGTAACCCAAACCTCGGATCGTATGAATGATCTTGGGATTTGCAGGATCTTCCTCGATTTTCGCGCGCAAGCGCTTGATGTGTACATCTAAAGTCTTGGTATCGCCGAAGTAATCATTACCCCAGACGCGATCAATTAACTGGCTACGAGTTAGCACTCGACCGCTATTGCGCATTAAAAACTCGAGAAGCTCAAACTCTTTGAGTGGGAATGTGACAGCAACTGAATTAACTGTTACTTGGTGCTTATCAATATCCATTCGCACTGAACCGGCAGTTAAGAGCGCGCCTTCTTCCAGCCCAGCGCTATCCCCAGAGTTACGGCGCATAACCGCTTTCATTCGCGCCAGCAATTCTCGCGAAGAGTACGGTTTTGTTACATAGTCATCGGCGCCAAGTTCTAGCCCAACAACCTTATCGATCTCAGAATCTTTGGCAGTCAACATAATTATCGGTACTTGTGAAGTTGATCGGATTACTCGACAGACCTCAGTTCCAGAAACCTCAGGGATCATTAGATCCAAAAGAATTAGATCTGGGTTAAAAGTTTGGAAGCGCTCAATTGCTTCGGCGCCATTTACCGCTACTTCGACCTCGTAGCTCTCTTTCTTAAGGAGGTAAGCCAGCGCATCAGAGAAGGAAACTTCATCTTCAACAATCAGAACTTTTGTCATACTTCATCCTCTTTAATTGATTGAATTGGAAGCCGGATTGAGAATGTGCTTCCTACATTCTCTGAACTCCACACCGAAATTTCTCCGCCGTGTTTTGAAACAATATGTTTAACAATGGATAAACCCAAACCAGTTCCACCCGTTTCGCGTGATCTGGCAGGATCCACGCGATAGAAGCGTTCAAAAATTCTTTCAATTTCAGCATCGGCAATACCAATTCCTTGATCAGCCACTGAAATGGTCACAATATTCTTATCGATACCTGTACTTACGGAGACTTGAGTATCTGGAGGCGAGTAGTTAACTGCATTTTCAATCAAGTTATGAACCGCCATAGTTAGCTGCTCGCGGTCTCCCAAAACTCGACTATCAATACTCTCTGCAAACGTTAGTGAGATCGCACGAGAATCAGCGGTAGTTCTACATTGGTCTAGCGCCTCTTTGAGCAAGTCATTAACTGAAAGTGATTGCGCTTCTTGCAACGGATCAGAATCTTGAACTCGGGAGAGCTGAATAATCTCTTGCACTAGATCTGTTAATCGTTTTGCTTCAATTTGCATGCGGCTAGCAAACTTTGCTACCGCTTCTGAGTCATCCTTGGCGCCGAGTACCGCCTCACTAAGCAAAGAGAGCGCGCCAATGGGCGTCTTTAGCTCATGCGAAATGTTTGCTACAAAATCTCTACGAACTTCATGTACACGTTGTGCTTCGCTTTCGTCACGAAGCAGCACAAGAACTAAGTTATCTTCGGAAAGTGGAATCACATTGACTGTGATCTCGCGCTTTCCTTCACCGATCGGTCCCCGCGCAATTTCAACGGTTCCGGTTTGCTTTAAATTTGTGCGACGAACAACTCGAACCGAAGCAAGTAGCTCTTCGCTCTGAATCCGACCATCTTTCAAGACGCCCAAATTCTCAGCTTCGGAATTGGCGTAGATAGCGATCTCACCCGGGGCGAGAATCAGGCTCGCGCCATCGAGTTGGCTGAGGGTTCTGAGCAGTAAATCGGGCAGTTCCCGCCCATTACGCTCATTTTCGCTCTTCTCGCGGCGCCACATACCCAAACTCTATAGCCCCATAGCATCTCAATCGAAGCAGTTCACCTTGCGTTAACCATCTCTTGGGCAGCCGTTAATCCCTTGCGCCTAGCGTGCGCACCATGCCTTTAATTAGATCTACATTCCAAGACGAACTAGATGGCGTCTCCCAAACTCTCTTCGACCTAAGCGTGTTGGTTTCAGACTCAATGGCGAAGGCAACTCGCGCCATCATGAGCAAGAACCTTCAGCTTGCTGAAGAAGTCATTTCTTTTGACGAGAATATCGACACAATTCAGCATGATTTAGATGCGCGAATCATCGACATCATTGCCCGCCAACAACCAGTTGCGTCAGATCTACGCGCACTAATTACCGCACTTCGTATGTCTGCAGATCTGGAACGCATGGGAGATCTTGCACATCACGTCGCAAAGATTGTTCGGCTGCGCCATCCAGAACCAGCAGTACCAGATGCCGTAGTGCATTTGGTAGAAGCAATGGGTGTTGCCGCAGAAAAGATTGCAACTAAAACCGGAGTAGTAATTTCAACGCGCGATACCGTGATGGCCGCCCAAGTTGAAAAAGATGATGACGAAATGGACTTACTCCATCGCCAATTGATTTCTGCGTTAATCGCTCCAACTTGGGAACACGGAGTTGAAACTGCGATTGATTTAACTTTGCTTGGCCGTTACTACGAGAGATATGCAGATCACGCTGTTTCAGTTTCACGTCGCGTAATCTTCTTGGTAACTGGAAAGTTTGCATAAAGTGTCACAAACGGTCACTATTCCAAGTCCGCGAGAACTTTCTACCGAACCCCGTCGTTCGGATAAAGTCTTTCGCGGAGTTGTTACTACCGGGGGTCTCTCTTCGCTAGTAATTTTGGGATTGATCGCGCTCTTCTTGTTCTACCGCGGCTATGAAGTCTTGCGCGAAGAAGGCTTGAGCTTCATAACAAGTGCAGATTGGTCGATCACGCTCGATGAGTCGGCCAACGTTGTCGAAAGTAATTTTGGTCTTTCTGCAATGCTCGTTGGAACCATTCTCTGTGCGCTGGTTGCCGTTGTAATTGCAGTGCCAATTTCGGTTTTCTCAGCTCTTTTTTTGAATTTTTATGCACCACAGTGGATGAAGAAGATCCTGGTTGCGATCATCGACATGATGGCCGCCTTCCCTTCAATCCTCTTCGGTATCTGGGGCTTCTTGGTATTAATGCCTAGCGTTGAATATTGGGGCAAGTTGATCAATAAGTACTTAGGGTGGATTCCGATCTTTCAGGTCGAACCTTACTTTTTCACGCGCTCACCTTTCGTTGCAGGCGTAGTTCTGGCGATCATGATCATTCCAATCATCACATCTGTCTCGCGCGAAATATTTGCCCAGGCACCGCTTGATCGAATCCAAGCAGCCTTTGCACTTGGTGCAACTCGTTGGACAATGATTAAAGCCGTTGTGATTCCGCATGGTCGAAGCGGTGTAGTTGGTGGAGCGATGCTAGGTCTTGGGCGCGCCATGGGTGAGACAGTCGCCGTGTACACCGTGCTAAATATTGTCTTCCAGATTAACTGGTATGTATTGCTTGGTGCAGGTGGAAACGTTGCATCGCTAATTATTCTAAAGTTTGGTGAAGCCAGTGAGTATGAAATTAAGGCTCTGATGGCTGCTGGCTTAGTGCTCTTTTTCCTTACCCTCTCAGTCAATGCGATTGCGAATGTAATTGTTAAACGAACAGGAAAGTCTGGACGATGAGCGCCGTAGCTACTCCGCAGAAGCCTTGGGCTAAGAAGCCGGCTGATCGTATTCGCGAGATCTCATTTCTTCTCGGATCGCTAGCTTTCTCATATGGATTTGTTGCCGCAACAGAGATGAAAGGCAAGTTAGCCTACGGATTTATCTTCTTCGTTGCCTATGCAGTGCTTTCTACTACTTACTCTTTTATAACAAGAGGCGCACCCGCTGCGAAGGATGCTTTCGTCAAAACACTTGTTGCTTTGGGCGCCGTCTTAACAATCATTCCGATCGGTAGCATTCTCTTTACTGTTCTTCAAAAAGGCCTGCCAGGCCTTCACTTTGGAATTTTTAGCAATGACATGTCGATGGCAACTTCGACAGATCCAATTGCCACAGGTGGTGTCTTGCACGCCATAACCGGAACTCTAACCTTGGTAGTACTTGCCTTGATCATGAGCGTTCCACTCGGAATTTTGACAGCTCTCTATCTAACTGAAATTAAGGGAAAATTCTCTGGGCCAATTCGATTCTTGGTTCAAGCAATGTCAGGCGTTCCTTCAATTGTTGCCGGCCTCTTTATTCTTTCTGCCGTTCTCTATCCAATAACAAAAGGTTTTTCTGCTTTGATGGGCGCCCTAGCGCTGACCATCTTGATGATTCCAACGATTGCTCGAACATCAGAAGAAGTTTTATTGCTTATTCCAAATGATCTCCGTGAAGCCGGGACAGCTTTAGGCGGAACTCAGTGGCGAACCGTTGCGATGATCGTTCTTCCAGCAGCGCGAAGTGGCTTGATGACTGCAGTGATTTTGGGTGTAGCGCGCATTGCAGGCGAAACCGCACCGCTCCTGTTGTTAACAGGTGGCGGCGACAAGGTAAATCCAAATCCATTTAACGGCTCTGTTGGATCCCTTCCTTATTACATCTGGAAAGCCTTTAACGCCGGTTCTCCTGAAGCGATCACACGCGCTTGGGCCGGCCTATTAGTTCTGATGATTCTAGTTTTGCTTCTCTTCACAGCAGCACGCGCACTAACTTCACGAAAGGTTTCCTAATGATCCAGACTCCGGAAAGCGAG
Organism: uncultured Candidatus Planktophila sp.; assembly: GCA_964562535.1. Classification (GTDB taxonomy): domain Bacteria; phylum Actinomycetota; class Actinomycetes; order Nanopelagicales; family Nanopelagicaceae; genus Planktophila. Next base: position 5,797 of record CAZLTK010000015.1, on the reverse strand, counting down.
AAAGAAATGTCAACTCCTGCGCAACCTAGTTCGCTAGCAAGTGTCGCCAATGCAAAGGCACCTCGTACTCAAGCCAGCACTGCAAAAGGTACTGGACTTGAAGCTCGTGGTATTCACGCCTGGTTTGGAAAGAACTACGTCCTCTCTGATATCAATTTGGATTTCGCGGCAGGATCAGTTACAGCGCTGATCGGACCATCTGGTTGCGGTAAATCAACGTTTATCCGCACTATCAACCGCATGCACGAATTTATTCCTGGAGCAGCGATGGCCGGTGAAGTGCGACTCGATGGTAAAGATATTTATGCACCAGGTGTTGATGTCACGAAGATTCGTTTACAGATCGGCATGGTTTTCCAGAAGCCAAACCCATTCCCATCAATGACTATCGGTGAGAACGTTCTTTCTGGTTTAAAGCTGGCGCAACTTAAGGTAGATAACAAAGAAGAGCTCCTTGAATCATGCCTAGTTCGCGCTGGACTTTGGAATGAAGTTAAAGATCGCCTTGATGCACATGGTGGATCGCTCTCTGGTGGTCAGCAGCAGCGCCTCTGCATCGCTCGTGCACTCGCTGTAAGCCCACAGGTACTTCTGATGGATGAGCCTTGCTCAGCCCTTGATCCAGGTTCAACCTTGCGTATTGAAGAAACTATCCGCGAACTCTCAGATTCAATGACGATCGTGATCGTGACTCACAATATGCAGCAGGCAGCTCGTGTTTCTGATTACACAGCATTCTTCTTATCTGATGGTGGTCCTGGCGAAATGATCGAGTTTGCTCGCACCAGTGAGATCTTCTCGCAACCCAAGGACCAGCGCACCGAAAATTACGTCACCGGCCGCTTCGGATAGTCGTAACCTGCTGTTCACCTAAAGGTTGACCAACGTTTGCCTCATAGGACCAATTAGTTAACCCGGGATACATAGTTTTCTCCTTGTTCGTCACCTATTTCAAACAAGGGGAAAATTAATGAAAGTTTCAATGCTCGCAAAATCTGCAGCAGTAGCACTCGCTTTTGGGTTGGTAACTTCAACTCCAGCTCACGCAGTTGATCTATCAGGTTCTGGCGCATCATTTCCTGCGCTTCTAATCGAAGCTTGCAAGGCTCCATTTGCAACAGCTTCAGGACATTCATTTACATATGCAGCATCTGGTTCAGGTACAGGTCGCTCAAACTCAGATAAGTCAATTGGAGATTTCTGGTTCTCAGATGCAGCACACACAGCAGCAACCAAGCGTGCGAGCATTATCCACGCACCAGTAGTTGCAGCACCTATTGGAATTCTTCACAACCTTCCATCACGTAACACCCTTTCACTTTCTGCTTCAACTATCGCGGGAATTTTCTCCGGCACAATCACGCGTTGGAACGATCCAGCGATCATTAGAGATAACAACCGCGCATACGACAAGATCATTTACAAGACAAAGAACGGCGTTATAGTTAAAGATTCAAAGGGCGACCCAATCGTTGCCAAGAAAATCGCAACTACAACTCGTTACACATTGCCAGATAAGCCAATCAAGGTTGTTTATCGCTCAGACTCATCAGGTACAACAGAGAACTTCACTAACTACCTAAATAAGTCAGCCCCAACAGTTTGGACTAAGGCAAAGGCTTCAGTCTTCACATCTTCATTCCCAGGAAATATCAACGCACCTGAGAACTTGGGCCGCATCGTTGGTGCTGCATCTTCAACAGGTGTTTCACAGCTTGCTGGTAAGACTCCTTACTCAATCACTTTTGCTGAGGTTAACTACGCTGTTGCAAATAGACTCAAGGTTGCAAGCGTAATTAACAATGCAGGAAATGCTGTTGAGCCAACTTCGGTTTCAACTTCAGCATTCTTGTCACAAGCATCAATTGATGCCAACGGAATCATGTCATTTGATTACGCAACAAAAGAGGCTGGCGCTTACACACTAGGTATCGTCTCTTACATGTTGGTTGATACTGCTTACACAGATAAGACGAAGGCGGCTGCTGTTAAGTCGCTTGCATCATTTATCTTGAGTCCAGCATGCGCTAAGGACAAGGGCGAAGCACTTGGCTTTAGCACACTAGACGGAGAGTTCCTTAAGAAGGCTCAAGAGCTAGTAGCAAAGATCGGTTAATTTTCAACCTATCCACGAGGGGAGAACGGCCAGGGAAACCTGGCCGTTTTTCTTTTCCCCTAAACTCAATCCATGTTGATCCGCCTCGCTACACCTGAAGACATAGCCGATATTCATCGCTTGATTTACGAGTTAGCGGTCTATGAAAAAGCGCCAGATGAGATGGTTGCGACGATCGAACAAATCGAGCGCTCGTTATTTAACAGCCATCCAGTTGCCTTCTGCCATGTCGCTGAAGTTGACGGAAAAATTGTTGGCATTGCGCTCTGGTTCTTGAATTACTCAACATGGCTCGGCAAGCCCGGCATTTATCTAGAGGATCTCTTCGTGCAGCCGGAATATCGCGGCCACGGAATCGGTAAAGGATTTATGAAGACCTTGGCTCAGCTCTGCGTAGAACGCGGATACGAGCGTTTCCAATGGTGGGTGTTGGATTGGAATACGCCATCAATTGATTTCTACAAATCACTTGGGGCTGTGGCGATGGATGACTGGACTGTCTTTAGGCTTTATGGAGATGCGCTAAAGAAATTTGCAAGCCAAGCGTAATTACTTCTTTACGACTCTGTAACTTTTCAACGTTGGATCAGTGGCATAAGCGATACGAACTCCCGCTTTTTGAGATGCACTTAGCCCGCTAACAATCTGCTCTGTTAGAACTTCACCTGGAGCAACAACTGCCACCCCTGGTGGATATGGAGCAATGAGATCTGCTGAGATCCGACCAATTGCCTCGTTTGAATTAACCAATTCGGTCTTTGCAAAGTAGGCATCACGCATTGAAGTTGCAATCTGCGGCACTACTGACCAACTAAGCGCGGTTGCGCTCTGGCGTGGTTCGTTCTGCAACTTCTTAAGAATTGGTACCAGCGTCATAGCAAGTGCCTGGAAATCTTCTTTGGTATCGGCCAAGGTTGCTAAGAAAACTATGGTGTCGTTATCGGCCATCTCAACCCGGATACCTTGCGCAATTAGCGCGCGCTCTATTTCTACCCCTGCAGCGCCAAGTTGCTGAACGCGCAGCACGATCTTTGCTGGATCAAATCTTCCGGCAGGGAAGTCACTTGGATTTAAGAAGATCGGTAGGTCAAAGTTTGCCTGCACTGCTAATTTAAATTGCGCCACATTTTCAATCAGGGCGCCTAGTAATTCAGGGCCGCGAGTTTGTAGCAGCGCGCGTACCGCATCAATTGAGGCCAGGGGAGCGCCCGCCGGAGAAGTTGTGTGTGTGGTTTCAAAGCTCTGCTCAAGTCTTTCGGCGCTAATGAACTTGGTTTTGGCAAGCAGCAATGCAGAGGCGCTATATCCAGGCAGCGCCTTATGAACGCTGGTAATTAAAGCATCGGCGCCTTGCGCGATTACGTGTTGTGGCAGGTCGGGATGAAATCCAAAATGTCCGCCCCAAGCGGCATCGACAATTACCGGGATAGATTTTTCATGTGCTGCGGTAATCAAAGGTTTTAAGTCAGAGAGAGTTCCAAGATAGCCAGGTTCGGTCAATAAAATTGCGATTGGTTCCTCTTGCAAAGCTCGTTGTAATTCACTTACTGCAATTCCAATCGGTACACCTGTTGCACCGTTGAGTTCAGGATTCAACCAAATTGGTTCTAACCCGGCCAAAACCAGCGCGCTTAGAACTGAGCGATGTGCGGTGCGCGATACCGCAACCTTATCTCCGGGTTTTCCAAGTGCCAGGATGACTGCTTGATTTGCATGGGTAGACCCACCAGTTGAAAAACGTGCAAAATCTGCTCCCCAGAATTGTGCTGCAATCTTTTCTGACTTTGCCAAAATCTGATTGGTTAATTTGATTTCATCTAAACCACCGTAGAGAGGAATATCAGAATCGACTACGGCGCCCAATCCAACATCGATCTGGGAAGCTCTTTGTTTATGTCCCGGGATTGTGAAGGGAGTGTGATCTGCCTCAAAGTAAGTCAGATATGCATCGAGCAGCGGAGCGCTGCGACGTAGATCATTTCTCTTCTCCACTGTCTGAGCCTAACTCGTCGCGCCACAGAAGTTAAAAAGAGGCTCTACAATTTATCTATGACCTCAAAGGATCCTCTCCCGCAATCACGTCACTTGGCTACCGCTATTCCAGGGCCAAAGTCGCAGGAGTTAATCGCTCGTCGTAAAGAGGCAGTTTCAGCTGGCCTAGGCATGGCAATACCGGCAATCATTGAACGCGCCGAAGGTGCAATCTTGCAAGATGTAGATGGAAATCGCATTATCGATTTAGGTGCGGGAATTGGCGTTGTAAATGTAGGAAATGCTGCTCCTCGCGTGGTGGCACGAGTCATTGATGCGGTGCAATCATTTACACATACCAACTTCACTACTGCCCCATACATGGGCTATATCGAAGTTTGCGAAGCACTTAATCGTTTAACGCCAGGCACGCACAATAAGAAATCTATTTTGCAAAACTCTGGCGCAGAAGCAGTTGAGAATGCGATCAAGATTGCGCGCCATTCAACTAAGCGCCCAGCAATTATCGTCTTTGAGCATGCTTATCACGGCCGTACCAACTTAACTATGGCGCTGACCGCCAAGAACATTCCTTATAAAGAAGGTTTTGGTCCATTTGCTAACGAGATTTATCGCATGCCAATGCCTTACTCATTCCACTATGAAGGCAATCTGGCAACGATGGCGCAAGATTATCTAGAAATTGTTACTTCAAAAATCGAAAAAGAAGTTGGCTCACATAACGTGGCAGCGATAATCATCGAACCAATTCAAGGTGAAGGCGGATTTATCGTTCCACCTAAGGGATTCTTGCCAGGTCTTTCAAAGTTCGCATCCGAAAAAGGCATCGTCTTTATTGCAGATGAAGTTCAGACTGGTTTTGCGCGCACCGGAAATATGTTTGCCTGCGAAGATGAAGCTGTTGTTCCTGACATGATAGTTACCGCAAAGGGAATCGCAGGCGGCTTGCCACTTGCAGCCGTTACTGCGCGTGCCGAAATTATGGATTCATCACATGTTGGTGGCCTGGGCGGAACATACGGTGGAAACCCAATCGCATGTGCAGCGGCTCTTGGTGCGATCGAAACTATTGAAGAAGAAAAACTTGTCGAGCGCGCCCGCCACATTGGAAAGATTCTTAACGAATCTCTAACTGCGCTGGCAAATAAGTATCCAATCATTGGCGAAGTTCGTGGCCGCGGTGCAATGCAGGCGATCGAATTAGTTGAGGCCGGAACCAAGAACCCAAACCCTGCTGCAATGGCTGCGGTAATCAAGTATTGCCAGAGCAAAGGCGTGCTCATCCTCACTGCTGGCACATACGCCAATGTGATTCGCTTCTTGCCACCGCTGGTAATTAGCGATGAATTGCTAAAGGATGCCCTTGGCGTTCTTGAAGAAGCTTTCGCCAGCCTTTAAGTTCACCCGCTTGTATCACCCCTTTAGGGTGATTTCTACTAGCCTTTTCACCCCCGAATGCTTCACCCTTAGGCGTGGCTCCGCATCGCATAAACCTGGGTCGACCAACGTCGGTCATACCGGGCGTTGGATTATCGCGAACTTTGCCACCTGTGTTGCCACCCAATTTTCTATCTAGACGAGAAATTCTGGCAGAAGTCGCCATAGACCGGACTGGCTTAACTTTGATTTCAGCGCCATCTGGTTTTGGTAAATCCTCACTTGTCGCAGAATATTTAACAAACATTAACT
>CAZLTK010000014.1:0-16563 GCA_964562535.1 uncultured Candidatus Planktophila sp. | reverse complement strand
GTAATAAGGGCAACGTAAGGCGTTAAGCATTCGAAAGCAAAGACCGACTCAAAGAATTTTTCTAGAGATTTAAAGTTTAGCAATTGAGTAATCATTGAAAAATTTATATTTCGAATCACTCTATTTCATTTAACAATCGGGGCATGGGGGGCACTGACATCAATCATCCGCAAATTCTTATTCTCATCTCGTTTAAGCAGCGCCTCGATTACCTGAACTTTCAGTTCTATATCTTCGCCATCTCCCCAGATAATTCGTAGATCCTGTCCTTCAAATCTGCCGTAAATTAAGAAGTTATCGCTGCGGGCAGCGCTCATGCGATCGATATTTTTACTAAAGCTTTCAGGTAGTGAGGTAAAGACTTTAATCGCCGCCAGCCCCCCATCAACTGATTTGGCGCTTACCTTCGGAAGTCCTTCTTCAATATCTGCTGGCGTGGCAAAGGTATTTCCTGAAGAGTCAAGTACTACTTGAGGTTTACCTGGTTGGCTATATAAAGCGATTGGAGTTCGTGTTGTAATCGAAATCGAAACTCTTCCATTAATCCAATTTCTTGAGACCTGCGAACTTTCAATCCAATCAAATGAACGTAAACGATTCGAGAGAGACCTGGGGTCAACTCTGGCTAACTTTTCGCCTTCTGCGATATTTAAAGAGCGCGAGATTGCAAGTTGACTCTCTTTAGTTGGAGCTCCAACTATTTCAACGCTTCTGACTGAAAGTAGCGGAGACCAACCTAGAAGGTAAGAGCCTGCGCCAAAGATGAGAATGACAACGATTGTGATGCGCGCAGTTTTAGGGCTTATCTTCATTTTTTCTTTTCAGATCTTTAGACTGGTGAGTTAAATCGGCGCGCTAGCCCGTCGCAGATAATTGGCGCCAGTGAGTTCACATCTCCTGCACCAAGAGTCAGGATTACATCTCCTGGTTTTGCATTTTCGATAACCCAGTCAGATGCTTCGATAAAGTTTGGAATAAATTGGCCGCGTTTCATTGCGGATGCGATCTGCGCAGCGCTTACACCAGGAATCGGTTTCTCGGATGCAGCATAGATTTCAAGGAGAATTACTTCATCGGCTATATCTAAAGCCGTTGAGAACTCCTTCATAAATGCTTGTGTTCGCGAATAACGGTGCGGTTGAAATATCGCAAGAACTCTTCCATCACCGGCATAGCGCTTTGCCGCTTCTAACGTCACGGTAATTTCAGTTGGGTGGTGTCCGTAATCATCGATTACGCGAATTCCATGAACAGTTCCCTTTAACTCAAAACGGCGCCCAGCGCCATGGAAACTGGCTAGTCCAGCAAGTAGTTCGGCAGCGGGTGCGCCAAGGGCTAGGCCCATCGCTAAAGCTGCGCCTGCATTTAAAACATTGTGTAAACCAGGAACTTGCAGCGAGAGAGTACCGATTAAGCGGCCGTTCCAAAGCGCTCTTGCCGTTGATCCCATCGCCAATAAGTTGATTGAATCGATATATAGGTCGCTACCTGCGGTAGTTCCATAGGAAACAACTTTTAAATCAGAGCGCAATTGGGGGTTTCTGCCCAAAGCAGCGGAACCCGCATCATCGGAGCAGTAAACCAGAACTCCATCTTGACTAATGGTTGCAGCAAAAGAGTTAAATGCGTTGGTTACATCCTCAGGCTTTGCGAAAAAGTCAACGTGATCGTGCTCAATATTTGTAACGATCGCTGCGTTGGGATGGTATTCAATAAACGATCCATCAGATTCATCGGCTTCGGCGACAAAGAGATCGCCCGTTCCTTTATGAGCATTAGATCCTGATGAAGTTAACGTGCCACCGATCGCAAATGAAGGATCCAATCCACATGATTGCAGGGCAACAGTCAACATAGATGAAGTAGTTGTCTTGCCATGAGTTCCGGCGACAGCGATGCTGCGATCTTGCGACATTAAAGTTGCTAGCGCCTGCGCACGTGTCAGTAATGGAATCTGCAGCTCCTTGGCGCGAGCTAATTCAACATTGCTGGCACCAATAGCTGTTGAGTAAACAATGAAATCAGCGCCATCTACCTGGCTCGCTTTATGTTCTGGCCAAACTTGTGCACCAAGTGCTTGCAAAGCGCTTAATACCGTTGAATCTTTAGCATCAGATCCAGAAACTGTTATTCCATGAGAAAGGGCGATGCGCGCTAGGCCACTCATGCCAGCGCCACCGATACCGATGAAGTGCAGACGCTTGCCCGACCATTTCGAAATATCGTTTGACATTACTTCGCCTTCACTTTCAAGGCTTCTTCCATAAGAGCCACGATTTTTTCGCTGGCGTGTAAGTCAGATGCGTTGCCTGATGGGCTAGCCATCTCGCAATTCTTAAGTAAGCGATCTAGGTGCTTTTCGATCCATTGCGGCGTGAATTCACTTTGATCAATGATTTCGCCACGTGATTGTTCAGTAACTAAACGCGCATTGACTTTTTGTTCGCCATTTCCAATCGGCAGTGGAATAAAGAGTGCGTACTTGCCGAGCGCATTTACTTCAGAACAGGTAACCGCGCCACTGCGCGCGATGATCAAATCAGCGGCTAGGTAAAGACCCGCCATATCTTCGATATATGAAACAGGTTTGTAATTAGGCCCGGCTTTGGGAAGTTGATTTGATTTTCCAACTGCGTGCAGTACCTGTGCGCCAGCCTTTTCAAAGACGGGCAGAGATTCGGCTATTACTTTATTTAGCGCAACTGAACCTTGGGAACCAAAAAAAATTGCAATAACTGGTGCGCTACCGCTCATTCCTAGCATCGCCTTGGCCTTGCTGCGCGCTGCCGACCAATCGCTTCCGCTAGTTTGTAGAGCCTTCGATACATCCGAACGCAGTGGTAGCCCAGTAATTAGCGCTCTACTCAACTTTCCAGATCTAACCGGCTGAGCAACAGCGAGATGGTTTGTAAATAGTGCGCCTAGACGATTTGCTAAACCGGGTTTGGCATTTGCCTCATGTATGACTATCGGAATCTTTAAGGATCGAGCGGCTAAATATGCCGGTGCCGAAACATATCCCCCGAAACCGATCAAGAGATCTGCTCCCTTTAGGCCAGCGCGGGATTCAAGAAAGGCCTGAGTTAATGTTGTGGGTGCAACGAAGAGTGAGAGTGAGATTTTGCGGGGAATGACTACCTTCGAGATATGTGTGAGGTTAAATCCTGCTGCAGGGACAAGTTGATTTTCGAGTCCTGATTTAGTTCCGAGGAATTCAATTTCGTCGCCTGGGTGATTTGCGCGCCAAGTGCGGGCGACGGCAAGGGCTGGCTCGATATGACCAGCAGTTCCACCGCCTGCAAGAACGATCTTCATGATGTGCGTAATCTACGCCGTTCTATCGCTTTCTGGAGTTCATTGGATACTTCAGGATCACGTAGCGCGCTGCCAAAAATGTAACCGAGTCCGATGTAGAGAGAAATTAGCGCTGAGCCTCCATAGGAAACAAAGGGAAGAGTTACACCAACAACAGGTAGCACACTAGTTGCTGAACCAATGTTGAGGACTGTCTGTACTGCAATCCAGCAGCCAATTCCAGAGCCAACATAACGAGACATTGGATCTTTGCAACGTAGCGCGATTTTAAAAATTGAAAAGATCAGAGCTGCAAGTAGCGCTAGAACAGCAAGAGTGCCGAGTAGCCCGAGTTCTTCACCAATTACTGCAAAGATAAAGTCGGTATGTGCTTCGGCAAGATTTCCCCACTTTTGGCGACTACCCCCGAGACCAACTCCAAAAATTCCACCAGATGCCAGCCCGAGCAAACTATGGGCTGGCTGCCAACCCGCGTTTTTATACTGCTCTGCTGCAAATGGATCAAGCACAACAAGAAATCTTGCGGCACGATAGCCAGCGGTTGCAATAAGCGCAGCCAGAAAAACTGCTCCGGCTGCAACCAATGAACCTAGTAAGCGAAGTTCAACACCTGAAACAAAAAGTAATCCTCCGAGTATTGCAGCAACAACACATGCCGTTCCAAGATCGCGACCTAACAAGATCAAGAAAATAACAACCATAAATCCGGGAGTAATCAGAGCAAAGACATTGATCCGCGTCTTTCCGTTCTTCTCTTGGTTTGCCAACAAGTAGCTCGCCCAGAGAATTAAGAGGAATTTAGAGATTTCACTTGGCTGGACATCTACAAATGGAAGAGCGATCCAGTTGGTATTTCCATTAACTGTCTTTCCAACGCCAGGGATTTGCAGGATGGCGAGAATTGCCACTGAAATTAGTAAGCCAAATCTTGCCAACCAACGCCATTGGGTAAGCGATCTTTGCGATAGATAGATTGCTAACGGGATAGATAGTGCGAAGAAGAAGCCTTGGCGCAGAACAATTGCAACAGCGTTGCCTCTTGTATCTAAGGAATGAATTGATGATGCCGAAAAGACCATCACCAAACCAATTACCGAGAGCGCCACCGAACAGACCGCCAAGATATAGAAATTGTTAACTGGTTTTGCGAAGAACTTGGCTGGGGCGCTCATTGGACTACTTTCTTAACCGCTGCTGCAAACCTATCTCCACGATCGGAGTAGGAGATGAATTGATCCATGGACGCGCAAGCTGGGGCGAGTAACACCTGATCCCCCGCTTTAGCGCGTTCCGCAGCGGCCTTAACGACCGCCTCCATTAGTGAATTATCGGTTCCACCTCTCTGATATGTGCTTGGCGCATCGACATAAACGATTTCAATTTCTGGTGCTTGTGAACGCAATTCATTGGCGATTAGCTCGCGGTCAGTACCGATAAGGATGGCAACTTTAATTCTTGATTTGCACTTAGCGATTAGCCCTTGCATCTCGGCGCCCTTAGCCAAACCACCTGCAATCCAGATAGACGATAGCGCTGAGTTTAAAGATGCAACTGTCGCATGGGGATTTGTCGCCTTTGAATCATTTACCCAAGAGATTCCATTTATATTGGCTACTTCTTCGATGCGATGTCTGCCCAATGAGAAATTTTGTAGAGCGCTGCGAACTGCTTCCGGAGATACGCCAAGGGCTCGAACCAGCCCTGCCGCGGCCAGGGCATTAGCCACGTTATGTGGAACAGCAGGTTTTACATCAACTATCTCTGCAAGCATCGCCGCTTCCTGGGGATCGCTAACAAATGCGCGATCTACCAATAAGTCTTCAACGATTCCAATCTCACCGGGCGCTGGGGTATCGAGTGAGAAAAAGACTTTACGTCCTTGCCAATGGGCTGCTTGATTAACAACTTCCAAATCTGCAGAGTTAAAGACTCCTGTCGATGCGCGATCTAGAATCGAGCCCTTAACGCGCGCGTACTCGGTAAAAGTGCCATGCCAATCAAGGTGATCTTCTGCAATATTTAAAATCGCGGCCGCCACAAAACTTGCTTCTCTTAACCAGTGCAGTTGAAAAGATGAGAGTTCGAGTACTAGTACTTCGTACTTTTCAGCGCTTTCTACGCATTCAATTACCGTCGTACCAACATTTCCGCAAGCAATGGCTGAAACTCCACCTGCACGCAGCATGGCAGCCGCCATTTCAACAGTTGTTGTCTTTCCATTGGTTCCAGTTAAAGCGATCCACTTTTGACCTGGAACAAGTTCTGCGCGAAAAGACCAAGCCAAGTCAATCTCATTTACTAAACGTATGCCAGCCGCTTGCGCCTTAACGATAAGCGGATGGCTCTCTTTCCAGCCAGGTGAGATAACGATAAAAGAAAAGCCGTCAACTTTTACCTGATCTGACTTAGAAACTTTAAAGCCTTCGACTGATTCAACCTGATCATCGGCGAAGAAAATTGATGCACCTTTAGCGCTGAGTGATCTGGCCACTGCAATTCCAGTCACTCCAGCGCCAAGAATTAAAACACTCTCGCCCGATAAATTAATAGCCATTTCTTATCGGCCTTATGCCGTAACCCATTGCGCGTAGAAGAGTCCTAGGCCAGCTGCGACGCAAAGGCCAGCGATGATCCAGAAGCGAAGCACAATTGTGACTTCACCCCAACCCATTAACTCAAAGTGATGTTGCAGCGGTGCCATCTTGAAGATTCGCTTTCCACCTGAGATTTTAAAGTAGGCAACTTGCAGAATTACTGAAGCGCTAATAATTACAAATAAGCCACCAAGTGGAATTAGTAGTAACTCAATACGCAGCGTTGTTGCGATTCCGGCAAGGGCGCCGCCAAGTGCGAGCGAACCGGTATCGCCCATGAAGATCTTTGCCGGCGAGGCGTTCCACCAGAGAAAACCGGCACATGCCCCAGCTAGCGCTGCAGATAGAACAGCAATATCTAACGGGTCTCGAACTAGATAGCAGTTAGCGCCAGGTGATACCGCGCAACTCTGACCAAATTCCCAAACGCCAATCAAAATGAATGCGATAAATGTCATTACGGCTGCGCCAGTTGCTAAACCATCTAACCCATCAGTGAGGTTTACACCATTACTGGTAGCGGTCACCATTATGACAACCCAGATTATTACCAAGGTGGTTCCTAAAGTAATTGAGGTATCGCGAACGGTAGATAAATTCTGTGAGATTGGCGTAAGCCCATCACGATCTGGAAAGTTGATTCCTAAGTAAGCAAAGGTTGCAGCAACAATTATCTGCCCAAATATTTTCTGCATGGCATTTAAACCAAGTGATTTCTGGCGAGAAACTTTTAGCCAATCATCTAAGAATCCAACAAATCCCAGACCTGCCATCAAACCAAGAACTAAGAGAGCTGAGGTGCTAACTGTGTTACGCGAAATCGCGTGGGCGATGAAATATCCAACTGCGGTTGCAAAAATGATGATGATGCCGCCCATAGTTGGCGTTCCGCGCTTAGTGTGATGCGAAGAAGGTCCATCATCTCGAATGATTTGTCCATAACCGCGGCGGGCAAGTAAGCGAATTAAACCCGGCGTTCCAAAGAGAGATAAGAACAGGGCGATCGCACCAGCGATCAGAATTTCTCTCATTTAATTCTCTCCCCCAACTTCACGGCTATTCCACTTTTCAGTGATTGCTTCTGCAACTTCCTCAAACTTCTCTGCGCGCGATGCCTTAACCAGAACAACATCTCCCTGGCTCATCTGACTAACTAACTCCTCTGCCAACTCTTTAGAGTCGAGCAGATGAACTGTCATTGCGCTGGAACCATTTACCTGTGCGGCATACTCTGGAGAAGCCACGCAAACTAGATGGTCAATTCCTAACTCTGACGCAAGGGTGCCAAGTCGTGAATGGTGATGAAGTGATGACGCGCCGAGTTCATGCATCTTTCCTAGGAAAGCCCAGGATTGACCGCCCCGTTCTTGCGCAAAGAGCACCAGAGTGCGTAGCGCTGCCTCGGTCGACTCAGGGCTTGCGTTATAAGAATCATTGATCAGCACTAGACCATCTAGCTCTGCGATATCCATTCGCCACTTGCTATGAAGCTCGGCGGTGGAAAGCGCACCGGCAATGAGATCAATCGAGATATTTAAGTTGGTTGCGATCGCTGCCGCAGCAAGTGCGTTCGATACTTGATGAATTCCGACAATTCTTAAGCCAACCGATGCACGGCCTGCCGGAGTTACTAGATCAAAATGCGGACGACCTTCGCGAATTTCAATATCTGTGGCTCGGACATCCGCGCTGGTTGTCTCACCAAATGTCACGGTAACGCCGCTGTGCAAGGAAGCCATCGCTGGTGTGTATTTATCATATTGACCTAGTACCGCTATCGCAGTGCTCTTTAGTGATGAAATCATTTCAGATTTAGCTTTGGCGACTAATTCTTCGGATCCAAATTCACCAACGTGTGCGGTTCCGACTCGGAGAACAACTCCAATATCTGGTGTGGCCATCTGGCATAACTTTGCGATATCGCCAACGTGGCGAGCTCCCATTTCTAAGATGCAGAATCTGGTTTTCTCGTCGCATTGCAACAAAGTGATCGGTGCACCTAGTTCATTATTGAAGTTTCCGGCTGGGGCCACGGTAGGTGCGACAGTTTCCAAGATGTGGCGGAGCAGATCCTTACTTGTTGTCTTTCCTTGAGACCCAGTTAGCGCAATTACCTTTAATTCAGGTAGCGCCTGGCGAACATAAGATGCAAGTGAGTTAAGTGCTGCAAGAACATCTTTTACGACTATGCAGCGTTCGGGAACTTCCCTTGTTACAAAGGCGAGAACACAGCCGTGTGCAAAGGCATCTGAAATGTAATTATGGCCATCAGTTCTTTCACCTACGAGAGCGAGAAAGATTGATCCTTTAGTCCCGTGATTTGAATTAAAGACCGGTGCTGCAGTGACGGTGATATCACCGCCGATTAATTCCCCGCCAACGATCTTGGCGATCTCTGATGCCTTTAATTCAATCATTTCAAACCTGCAATCGCCTGAGCTAAAACTTTACGATCATCAAAATCTAATTTCTTTCCCGCAATCTCTTGCCCGAGTTCATGGCCCTTACCCAAGATCGCAACTGTGTCTCCTTGCGATGCCAAAGATATGGCGTACTCAATCGCACTCTTGCGATCTTCAATAACTCTCGCTGGCTCAGAAACTTTTAAATTACCAACCATCTCTTTGAGAATCTGGCTTGGATCTTCAGATCGCGGATTATCACTGGTAAACACTGCAATATCGCAACCCTTTAGAAGCGCTTGCCCCATCAAGGGACGCTTTGAGGAATCGCGATCCCCTCCGCAACCGAGCACGGCGATAACTTTTCCAGATGTAAATTCGCGAATTGATTCGAGCACGTTAGAGACCGCATCAGGAGTGTGCGCATAGTCAACAAAGGCCGAATAACTTTGGCCAACGTCTACCTCTTCTAACCGACCTGCTGCACCTGATAGCGCCGGAACGGCGGCTGCAATATCGATTGGATCCACACCTGATTCAACTGCGATCGCGATAGCCATTAAAAGGTTATCCAAGTTATAGCCACCACGAAGTTTTGTCGAGGATTCGATAAGAACTCCGCCAGAGCCACGGATTTTAAAGTGAACATGCTTTCCAGAGGTATCAATATCTGTAAAGTGCCAAGTAGCTTGCGGATTTAGTCGAGATAGAGAGATAACCGGAAGTTCCGTTTTTGACGCCAACTGCGCGCCATACTTGCTATCTATATTGATAACCGCTTGATCTGCAAATTCGTAGGTAAACAACTTGGCTTTGGCTGCAAAGTAACTCTCGATATCTCCGTGAAAATCCAGGTGATCTTGGGTCAAGTTTGTGAAGCCGACAAAGTCAAAATGTGCGCCTTGCATGCGATGTAAGGCCATGGCATGGCTAGAGACTTCCATGACTAGATGGCGCATATGTCGCTCGCGCATTACCGCTGAAAGCGCTTGCAAATCCGTGGACTCGGGTGTTGTTCGGGAACTTTCGATGGCATCTTTTCCGATACGGGTTTCGATAGTTCCGATTAGCCCGCAATCGCGACCAGCGGCCTCAAATATTTGATAAATCAAAGTAGAAACAGTTGTCTTGCCATTTGTTCCGGTAATTCCGATACTTGCTAAATCGCGCATTGGCTCGTTGTAGAGCAGAGCAGCAATATTGCCCGCAACGCGCCGAGGATCGGCCACAACTAGAACAGGGGTTCCCTTAACGTAAGCGGCTCCTGCGCTATCGGTCAAAATCGCTACCGCGCCTTTACTTACCGCGCTCATTGCAAACTCTGCACCATGGCGATTAGCACCCGGTATCGCAATAAAGAGATCCCCGGGTTCAACTTGAGAATCGTTATGAGTGATACCTGAAATTTCAATCTTAGAAAGTTCTGCTTCACTTAATTTACAGGTTGCAGAGACAGCACCGGCAACTTTCGTTAACTTTAAAGTGCTCTGGCTAAATGGGCGCATTATCTGCTCTTTAAACTCGCCTGTGCGGTCGCCGCAGTTTCGCGACGCTCTTTCTGGCGAAGCTCTGCTTGGGTTAGTGCAACTGGAAGAACTTTTGTTCCAGTTGGTGCAACATGCTCTGCTTGCAATACAAATGTCATAACCTTTTTAAATACTGGACCACCAAGTGAGCCTCCGTAGTACGAGCCCTTTGGATCTTGAATTGTCACGCTTACAACGTACTTTGGAGCATCAGCAGGGGCAAAGCCAATAAATGAAGCGGTATATCCGCTGTAGCAACCACAATCAACGTTGTAACGTTCGGCAGTTCCAGTTTTACCAGCAACTCGATATCCAGGTATCGCCGCACTTGGCGCGGTTCCGTGTCCTGAAACTACTGATTCCATCATCAAGCGAACCTGTTGTGCTGTCTTTGCGCTAACTACTCTCTGGCTGGTGCGATCAGCGGCCACAGTAAACTTTCCAGTGCTGTCACTCGTGCCTGCAATAACAGTTGGAGATACGCGAACTCCATCATTTGCGATAGTTGCAAAGATGCTAGTTGCCTGCATTGCGGTAACCGAGTAACCCTGACCAAAAGCAACAGTTGGCGCTGTGGTTCCAGACCAATCGCTAACAGGGCGGAATAACCCCTTAGATTCACCAGGTAGACCAGATCCTGTTGACACGCCAATTCCAAATTTAGTTAAGTAACTGTGCAACTTGTCATTAGAGAGCATTTCGCCGATTTTTATAGTTCCAGTATTTGAGGAAACTGCCAAGATTCCAGAAGTTGTTAGATGTTGAACGGGATGGCGTTCGTGGTCATGGAAGGTATCTCCCCCGCGCTTGATTGAGTACGGAACAGATAGAACCGTCTCTGGAGTTATCTTCCCTTCTTCGAGCGCAGCAGCCAGAGTCATAATCTTTCCAGTTGAACCGGGCTCATAAACATCTTGTACTGATGGATTTCGCATCAACGACTGAGAAACAGTCTTAGTGTTATTTGGATCAAATGTTGGAGCGGTCGCATGCGCCAAGATATGGCCAGTCTTTGGATCCATGACAATTACTGTTCCGCTAGTTGCGCGTGATTTGGAAACCGCTTCTTGAATAGCTTGCGCTGCAACCCACTGCACATCCCGGTCGATAGTTAAACGAACCGTTGTGCCCTTCTTCGCCGCAACAATTTCATTCTGCGAACCAGGAATTTCGGCACCTAAGCCACGTGCATATGAATAACGTCCATCGGTTCCGGAAATCAGTGAGTTCATACTTGATTCAAGTCCTGTGGCACCGATTCCATCTTGACGAACGAAGCCGACAAGAGAGGAGACAAGGGATCCAGATGGATACTCGCGGATGTAGTTACGTTCGGCGAAGAAACCTAGAATTCGCTTATCGAAATTCTCTTTCGATAGCGCTGCATTATGAGCATCGATGGAATCGCTTAAGGTGCGCCAGATCGCCGGCTTTGCGCTTCGAGCAACCATTGAATAACGCTTCGTGCCCGATATCGCGCTTTGTACTTGCGCAACTGTCATTCCAAGGATTGGTGCAGCAAAGTTTGCTGTTGCGGGCGCATCGGTAATTAAGGTTTGGTCTACAACGATATTTATCGCTGAAACGCTGCGTGCAAAGGCAACGCCATTTATATCGGTTATCTCACCGCGCGCGGCCGGGATAGCACGCGTTGACTCCATCTCATTGGCCGCCTTAGCGCGATAGTCACTGGCTTGGATCGCCTGGATCTGAATCAAGCGCGCCGCAAAGAGAAGGAAGAAGATCAAGATAAAGACGATGAGTATGCGGATGCGAGATGCTGCCAGATTTAAATTACCCACGTGTTACATCTCCATTAGTTATTTCAGAATTTGTAGCGCCTGCTACAGGTGCCAGGTTTAGAAATACGGGAGATTCAGATGGACGCATACCGAGTTCGGCTGCTTTCTTAGCCAGCGCTTCTGGCGATGATGCTAGATCAATTTGGCGGTTAATCGCTTCGCGTTGATCTGCAACGATTTTAGCTTCAGCCTTTAACTCTGAGAGGGTGAAGGCATCTTGTGCCAGCAAGATATTTACAACTAGCAACAGCAGCAAACCGATACCGGCAACTGCTGACAAGAAGGTTGCAAAGAAGCGGTGAGTAGCTTGGGCGCCATCAGAAACATTTGGTACCAACTTTAAAAAAACTTCTGCAGATTTTTCAGAGAGTTTCTGGCGTGGAGCACGTGGGGCGCGAGTTGCAGTCGTCTGGGTAAGTGCCATTTAAGCAGCCAACCTTTCAATCGCACGTAAACGAACTGATGCCGAACGCGGATTGTTGGCCAACTCTTGATCAGAAGGTGTTTCACCTGATTTGGAAACAAGTGCGAATTTCGCAGCAAATTCAGGGAGATCAACTGGAAGATCGCGTGGTGTCTTTGAAGTCGAACGCTCAACAAAGATCTCTTTAACGATGCGGTCTTCTAGCGATTGGAAGGAGAGAACAACAACTCGGCCACCCACCATCAAGAGATCAAGTGCAACAGGTAGCGCGCGAGTAACCGCACCGAGCTCGTCATTGGCTTCAATGCGTAGGGCCTGGAAAGTGCGCTTTGCTGGATTACCACCAGTACGACGGGTTGCAGCAGGAATGCTCTCTTTAACTAATGTGGCAAGTTCTTGAGTTGAGTTAAGAGGTGCTTTCGCACGGGCTTTAACAATATTTTCAACGATACGTGTTGCAAATTTTTCTTCACCATAAGTGCGCAGAATCTTTACCAGTGCGCCAGGAGCGTAGGTATTAACGATCTCTGATGCAGTAATGCCCCGAGTGCGATCCATGCGCATATCAAGCGGTGCATCTTGGGAATATGAAAATCCGCGATCAACCTCATCTAATTGAATAGATGAAACACCAAGATCAAAGAGGATTCCATTAACGCTTGTATAGCCATGGCTAGCAACAACTTCGCCGATGCGATCGAAGATTGCGTGGTTTGGTTTGAAGCGATCTCCGAAGCGAGCAAGTCTTGCTGATGCGCGTTCTAGAGCAATTGGATCGCGATCGATTCCGATAACGGTAAGAGTTGGAAACTTTTCAAGCAGAGCTTCGGTGTGACCGCCCAAGCCGAGTGTGCAATCAACGATAACTGGTGATTGGCATAGCAGAGTCGTTGGGGAGAGTAGTTCAATGCAACGATCAACCATTACTGAAATATGTTGCGTACTTGCATCGTTCATACACTCCCCCTTTTCTTAACTCGTCGTTTTGCAATTACTTTTTAATCTTTAACTTCATCTCTCATCTCTGGTCACCGCCGGCCGACGGATCTAACGAAAGCGACACCGGGGAAGGGGTGTCGCTGCCGGCTTTAGGTCGGCGGTGGCCACAGATGAGAGCGCTATTCAGTTGTTTTATTAAATTTTTATTAAGTTGTTTTATTAAGTTGTTTTAATTTTTCTCAGAAGAGACCCGGAAAAATCTCCTCTGAAACCTCGGCGAAGCCCTTTTCGCGATCTGATAAATAAGAGTTCCAAGCTGCGTTATCCCAAATTTCAACGCGAGTATTTGCACCAATAACAACGCACTCTTTTTCAAGTCCTGCATATGTGCGAAGTCCTGCAGGAATAGTTACGCGACCTTGGCGATCAGGAATTTCATCGTGTGCGCCGGCAAACATCACGCGCATGTAATCGCGCGCATTCTTTGATGTAACTGGTGCCTGGCGCAGTGTTTCGGTGATAGTTGCAAATTCCGCAGATGGAAAAACGTAGAGACAACGTTCTTGTCCTTTTGTAATTACTAAACCTGCAGAGAGTTCTTCACGGAATTTTGCGGGAAGGATTAAGCGGCCCTTTTCATCAAGGCGTGGCTCGTGGGTACCGAGAAACATCTTCGCGAACCCCCTTCCCCAAGGTCTTCAGATTTGGACTCTGATAAGCGGCAATTCCCGCTTAATCCCCCACTTTACTCCACTTTCCTCCTTTTTCAACCACCCTTCGCCACCATTCCCCCACCTTCTCCCCACGGCTCCCCACCTGTCTTGCTCGCAAAATGCAGCAAAAAAGCCCCCGCGTGAGCGAGGGCTTGGTTGGTGAGATTTAGCGGCAGTTAGCCGTTATTGCGCTGATCCCAACGATCTTCAAAGCCTTGGGTGAAGCCCTTTCCAAAGCCTTTACCGCGTGGGCGCTTGGCAAAGGAACCCTGGCGAGCGCCGTTAGCCGCAGCCGAGATCGCATTGACCAAGACGATTACGCCTACCAGGGCGAATACAAAGCCGACGACGCCTACAGCGGTGACCTGCGCGATTAGACCGGCAAAGAGAGTGGCTATTCCAATGATCAGAGCGACCACGCCAATTGCAGCGCCTGGGCCACGACGGCGAGTACCTGAAAGCGTAGAGACGAGAGCTGGGTCATCAGCTGAAAGCGCCTGCTCCATCTCGGCTAGCAAGCGTAATTCGCGATCGGAAAGTGCCATATGCCCACAATAGAACAAGATTTCTCCAGGTGCTAGTTGGTTAGCCAACTAGTCCAGAAGACCTAAGTGCTAGTTGGTTAGCCAACTAGTCCAGAAGACCTAAGTGCTAGTTGGTTCGCCAACTAGTCCAGAAGACCTAGGTGCTAGTCGGTCTGCCTGCTAGCCATAGAAATTGCTACTCCTCGGAATCATCATCGGATTCAGCCTTAATCAGGCGCCCCGGACGCACACTTCCCCGACCAAAGCGCGCCTTTGCACGATCAATGGCCCCTTCAGCATCGCGCCAACCCTTCTCACGCGCACCCAAGACCAACTGTTCTGGTGAATCATCTTGCAAGTTCTCTAAGGCAACTCCAACTAAGCGAAGCCGGGCGCGATCGATCTTTAACGCCAAGTAAAGCGCCTTAACAACTTCATAAACTTCGTGGGTGCTATCGATTGCAAGTGGCAGAGTCTTTGAGCGATTGATCGTTGAGAAATCTGCAAAGCGCACCTTGATCGAAATTGTCTTTGCAAATAAACCTTTCTCGCGAAGTCGCGCCGTTGCCTTCTCGGTCATACGTAGAAACTCTTGCAAGATCTCTGTTGGGTTATCCAAGTCTGTTGAAAATGTTTCAGCAGCGGAAATTGATTTATCTGGTTCTTCAGGTGTGACATCGCGATAGTCGCGCCCCCACGCAAGTTCATAAAGCGAAGCACCCGCTGCATCACCTAGTGCACGAATCAAAGTGCTGCGCGGAGTATTGGCGATATCGGCCACGGTATGAAGTCCGAGTCTTTCCAGTTGTTCAGCAGTCTTTGGCCCGACCCCCCAGATTGCACCAACGGGCAGTGGATGCAAGAAAGTTAAGATGCGATCAGTTGTAATTTCGAGCATGCCATTTGGTTTGCAATGTTGTGATGCGAGCTTGGCAATAAATTTTGAAGGCGCAATACCAACCGAACAGGTGATTCCTTCTTCTTGCTCAACCCTGGCGCGGATAGCCGTTGCAATCTCGCGGCCAGTGCCTAGTAATTTGCGGGCACCTGTTACATCTAAGAAAGCTTCATCGAGTGAGATTGGTTCAACCAGCGGGGTAAATGATTCGAAGATCTTCATTACGCGTTCAGAAATTTCAGAGTAACGATGGTGATCTGGTGCGATAAAGATTGCGTTAGGTGCCATACGTTGTGCCCGGCCCACTGGCATCGCCGCGCGGATTCCGAATTTACGTGCTGCGTAGTTTGCAGATAGAACAACTCCACGTGCACCTGCGCCGACGACAACGGCCTTGCCGCGAAGTTCTGGGTGATCGAGTTCAGCTACAGATGCGTAGAAGGCATCCATATCTACATGCAAAATCGTGGACTCTTGCTCTTTGTCGTGGCTCATATCGCTCTCTCGATTAATTTGCGCGACCACTTTTCATAAGCCTGACGTAGGTCCCAGGCACCGTTAGCGTTGATCGAGATACCGCGTTCGCCGGTGCGTCTAGTTTTGCCACGGACTAACAATAAGGATGTTGAGTAGAGAGTGGAAGCAAAACCCTCTTGCGCATCAGAGAAGAATGTTGAATCGGTACAGCCGTAACCATCATCGAGAGTTAAGAAGATAACGCGCCGCCCAGAGCGCACTGGCGGGGTCTGCATCGCCACCTTTACTCCTGCAACCAAGACATCACTCTGTGATCGCAGCGTTAATAGATCTGATGATTTAACTGCGCCGATCGCATTTAGAAATGGCGCATAGAACTCGAGCATATGGTGGGTTATATCCATTCCTAAACGCTCGACTTCGTTGCGTACTTTTTCAGAAGCGCCCATCGCAGGTAAACCGCTGGTGGCAAGTGCGGGTGGTGCAAAACCGAAGACCATCTGCGAGCCTGCAATATTTGAAGCCGGTGAACGAGTTAGATCGGATAAATGTAAAAGTAGATCGCGATGATTTAGGGCGCCATCGCTTTTCTCATCAAGAGAGTGCACTCGATCAAAAGCGCCCGTCATGATTAGCGTTTCGATAACTGGATGTGATGCACCTGATCTGCGATAGAAATCTGCTAAATCGATATAGGGGCGCCCTGCAATTATCGAATCGATCTCCCCTGCGCTGATGCCGCCGACTGTAGAAAGTGCGATACGTACGCTGTAAGCGCCATCGCTACTTTTCTCAACTGTGTAGCTTTCATTTGAAAAATTAACATCAAGTGGCGCTAGCCCAACGCCTAACTGACGCGCTTCATCGACCATTAAACGCTTTGGGTACATTCCTGGATCGTGGGTAAGAACACCGGCGATAAATGCTGCTGGGTAATGGGTCTTTAAAT
>CAZLTK010000013.1:6766-17796 GCA_964562535.1 uncultured Candidatus Planktophila sp. | reverse complement strand
TTCTTAGCCATAAAGTTCATAAACGCTTCCATCGCTTCTTCGGATTGAAGGGCGAGAGAGAAGAGTTCAAATTCTGCTTTCATAACCGCGGCAACCGCATCGTGTTTGCTCGCCTTCAAAAGCGCCTTGGTGTTGATCATCGCTTGTGGAGGTTGTTCTGAAATATGAGTTGCGATCTCTAGCGCCTCACGTAATGGATCTGATGCAATTGATGCAACCAACCCCATCTCTTTTGCGCTATCGGCGCCAAAACTTTCTCCGGTCATAAATATCTTTGCAGCTCTTTGATAGCCAACTAAAAGAGGAAAGAGATAACTTGAACCCGCTTCTGGAACCAATCCCAATGAGGCAAAAGGCATCGAGAACTTTGCACTTGGACCTGCAACTACAACATCGCAATGCAACAACATTGTCGTTCCAACTCCAACGGCATTTCCGTTAACAGCGGCAATTAACGGTTTTGGAAATTCCAAGAGCGATCCAAGGAAACGAGCAACATCACTATCTTCATTAGTTGGTGGATTTGCTAAAAAATCTGCGATGTCATTACCGGCAGTGAAATGCTCTCCTTCAGAGGTAAGGATTACTGCGCGGACTCCAAAGTCACCGGCAGATTCATTCAACCCATTTGCCAGACCTGCATACATCTCCCGAGTGAGCGCATTCATTTTTTCGGGGCGGTTAAATGAGAGGATCTGTATCGATCCTTCACGGCGAGTGGTGATTTGTGACATCTGCGCATACTACTCGTTGGTAACCTATGGGGAAAGGAGCACAATGGTGCGAGACGGAGAGGTCAAAATGGCTACAGATATAACTATCACCACGCGCGAACTCAGTCCCTTTGAGCATCTCGTACTTGGGCTGCTCTGCGAAGGTAAAACTAATTCTGCTATCGCGCGCGAGACTTCACATACCGAAAAAGTTATCGAAAATACAATAAGTCGCGCCGCTAAAGCGTTCAACATAAAATCAGACCCGGATACCAATATTCGTGTACTTCTAGCACTTGCCTTTCGCACTCATTTCGGTGATGCCGCATTTGACCGCCTGGGGGTTCCCTGCGCTCACTTAGAAGTTGGCGTCGATGGCCAGATGATTTGCAACAAAGATATCCATTAACTAGATCACTTTTCTACTGGGGCTAGCACTCACCGCAGTCGGTGAAGGGCTAGCCCTCTCTGTTCCTATACAACCAACCAAGTAGTAAGAGTATTAATTGTCATGTACTCAAACTTTGAGTGCAAGTAGGAAAGGTTTTGGAGAGAAAGATGAAACGTAAAGTTTTTGACAAGATAGTTACAGCAGTTGGCTTCGGATTAGCGGCGTTCTTGTTAGTCGCCGCTGGTCTACTCAACTGGGGCGCAACATTTGCCGCAGATGCAGTTGGATCTCAACTCGAAGCGCAAGCAATCACGATTCCGGCAGAGACTGGTAACAAAGATGAATCAGCAGAGATAACCGCTTTCTTTAAAGAAAATGGTGAGAAAGTTATGACAACTGGTAAACAAGCGCAGATGTATGCCGACCATTACTTGGGATTTCACTTATCTGGTATGCCAGCGTATGCGGCAGCTAGCGGAGCAAATAGAGCAGCTGCTGCAGCACTTGCCGCAAATCCAAACGATCCAACTTTGAAAGCTGAAGCGGCTGCAAAAGCTGGATTGGTGGAAACGGTCTTCAAGGGAACTATGTTGCGCGGAACTTTGCTGACCGCATATGCATTCGGAACTCTTGGTTCAATAGCTGGAATCGCTGCTTTAGTTTCACTCGCGGGAGCGGGCGTAATGCTCCTTCTCTCAATAATGGGGTTACTACATATTCGTCGCACTCCTGAGGATGTGACGATTTAACCCTCAACTCTCCGTGAGGGCGCCCCTCGCTAGATTGCTGCAATCCAGCGCTAGCGAGGGGTTTTTACGACTCGCCAAGGCTTTACACGCTAGTAGCGGTGATCTAAGTCGTACCCTTTAAGCGCTCCCAGTTAATTCCCAATCAGTACTTCCCCAGCAAAGAAGGCCCACGCTCGGTGGACCTTCCTCAAGCGCCATTACCGTCTGCGGTAATCGGAAAGGAAGAAAATGTCGTTACTCTCATGGAAATTACACGGAAATGGAAAGAGCGTTTCAGCCGGTGAGGTTGTATCTACAGATGAAAGACTCACTTGGCCGCGCACAATTGGAGTAGGTCTACAACATATCGCCGCAATGTTTGGTGCAACATTTCTTGTACCAATCATTACCGGGTTCTCACCTACTACAACTCTCTTCTTCTCGGGAATTGGCACAATTCTCTTTTTAATTATTACCAAAAATAGAGTCCCAAGTTATCTTGGCTCTTCCTTTGCATTCTTAGGGCCAATCGCTGCGGCAATGACTGCTGCTGGAACCGGTGGCGGAATGGCGGCAGCACTTGGCGGAATCGTCTTTACCGGCGTAGTTCTAGCCTTGGTTGGTCTGGCAGTTCGCGCAGCAGGAATCGGTTGGATTAACTGGCTACTTCCACCAGTTGTAACTGGAACGATTGTTATGTTGATCGGTTTCAACTTGGCAGGTGCTGCAAAGGGTAACTTCACCAAAGAACCGCTCATTGCAATCATCACTCTGGCCAGCATCGGCGTAATCGGCGCATTCTCAAAGGGATTCATGAGCCGCATCAGTATCTTCTTGGGACTTGTTGTTGGTTACGTTGTCGCGCTAGCCATGGGCGATGTCGATACAAAGGGAATCTCAGCAGCTGCTTGGTTCGATACCCCAACATTTACAACCCCAACATTTAGCACCAACATCATGATCCTCTTCTTACCTGTCGTTCTAGTTTTGATCGCAGAGAACGTCGGCCATGTTAAAGCTGTCGCTGCGATGACAGGTAAAGATCTAGATGATCAAATGGGCAATGCGTTGATGGCAGATGGACTTGCAACAACTGTTGCTGGTTTCGGCGGTGGCTCAGGAACAACTACTTATGCAGAAAATATCGGTGTAATGGCAGCAACTCGCGTTTACTCAACTGCTGCATATTGGATCGCTGGTGTAGGTGCAATCTTGCTTTCCCTATCACCAAAATTTGGCGCAGTTCTCAGCGCTACCCCAGCGGGTGCTCTGGGTGGAGTATCAACCGCTCTGTTCGGAATGATCGGCATCTTGGGTGCGCGAATCTGGATCGAAAGCAAAGTTGATTTCTCTAACTCAACAAACCTATTGATCGCAGCATCTGCACTAATCATGGGTATCGCTGACTATTCATGGACCCAAGGCGATTACACCTTCACAGGCATCGTCAATGGAACTCTGGTTGCAGTAATCGGTTATCGAGTGCTCCATGCAATTTCGAAAGCTCGGGGCAATTAGCCAGCAAGTAATTAACTACCGAATAGGCGGGCCAAGAAATTGGTCCGCCTATTTCTTTCCCACATCAATTGATATTTGGTTAGTATTCCGAAATGGTTATCCCATCGCGTTTACTTGAATACATCATTGCTGCGATGATAATTATTCTGGCTCCCGGTCCCAGCGTCTTATTTGTAATCGCCCGCGCCATCGCCTGGGGCAGAAAAGTCGCCGTCTTTACAGTTGCTGGTAACGTCACCGGCGCATTTGTTCTATCTTCACTAGTCGCTTTTGGTTTAGGACCGATACTTTCCAGGTCCGACCTTGCTTACTCCGCGGTGCAATGGGGTGGCGGTGGATACCTGGTCTACCTAGGAATCAGTGCGATTAGAGCGCGCAAGATTGCCGCCGCTGATATGAAAAGCCAAGGAAACGTTGTTCCAACTTTCTGGCGATCAGCGCGTGATGGTTTCTGGGTTGGTGCGTTAAATCCTAAAGGTTTAGTTTTCTATGCTGCAGTCCTGCCTCAGTTTGTAGATATTGAGCGAGGCAATGTAACGGGACAATTACTTTTTCTCGGCGCGCTCTTCTCGATTCTTGCATTTATCTCAGACGGAACATGGGGGCTCTTAGCGGGTACAGCGCGAGCATGGCTGGCAAGTGATGAGAAACGGTTAGAACTTTTAAGAGTTATCGGTGGTTGCGTAATGATTATCTTGGGTCTATTGGTCATCGCGTCAGCCCTTCGTGATTTAATCAATACATGAGTTCATCAACTAATTCCAAGATTGTTAAACCCGAAAAGCCAGCGCGCGACACTATTGCACCATCAGATCTAACCTTTGGCCTATCTACTTGCAAGCGCTGCCTTTGGATTAAGTACTGGTTTAAAGTCACGATGCCTGGGCAATTTCCTTTAGTTAAACCTCTCTCATCTGCGCAAGAAGAACATTTCCGCCGCGCATCAATGCCTGATCTTGATCCATCACTTGCGCCAGGAGTTGTTAAGCAATGGGGGCAATGGGTTAAGAGCGCACCTATTGAAATCAATGGTGAGGCAACCCGATGGCGAATATTAGGTATTTACGATCTGCTCGCCCACTATGACGATGGCAGCGTGGGAATTATCGATTGCAAAGTCTCTGACTCGGATCGCGATAACGCGCAGTTCTATGCGCCACAGCTTGAGGCGTATGCCTATGCGCTCGAAAATCCTGAAAAAGGTAAGCCCTTCCCCGTTTCTTCCATGGGGCTGTTGGTCTGGAAGTTAGCCGGAGTTACACCGACGGCAGATGGCGCACATGGCTTTGGCGTAACTCAGCACTATCTCCATGTCACGCGCGATCAAGCGCAATTTAAATCTTTGATTGCAGATTTGATTAACGTCATCGAAGGAGACCTACCTGAAGCAGGGATTGAATGCGATACCTGCAACTACTTAACCAAGAGATTGTCGTTAGAAAGTTAATTAACCCTCGTCATCTTCCATACTTTTCTTCGCCTTTGTTGCATACGTATCAACATACTCTTGCCCAGATAAAGCTTGGATGGTCTCCATGATTTGATCAGTGACATCGCGTAGGTGCTGTAAATCCGTGGAATCGCCCTCAAAGTACATGGGTTCGCCAAAGATCATTTCGACGCGCATCACCTTTGGGACAACTGTTCCTGTTGGCTGAATCTTCTCGGTGTTAAACATCGCCACCGGAATAATCGGAGCACCTGATTCAATTGCCAGACGTGCAATGCCTGTGCGACCTTTATAAAGCCTTCCATCCGGTGAGCGCGTACCTTCAGGGTAGATACCCAGACACTTTCCTTCAGCTAAGACTTTTAATCCGGTAATCAGCGCCGCTTCACTGCGACGACCACCAGAGCGATCAACTGGAACTTGACCTAGGGCGATAAAAGTTAACTTCTTTAATAAACCCTTTGGGCCAGGTGATGTGAAGTATTCACTCTTTGCCAAGAAAGTTACCTTGCGCGGAACAACCAACGGCATAAATATGGAGTCACTGAAAGATAGATGGTTAGAGGCGATTATCACCGGGCCAGAACCTGGAACGTGGCGCAGACCCTTTACCTTTGGGCGAAAGAGCACCATTAAAAATGGCGTCAAGAATGCGCGCAGAATGCCGTAAGGCAGGTTGTTCATGGCGTTAATTTACCGCTTAACCAACCCATAACCAACCTAATGTGCGAATATGAACCATGGAGCGCAAGCGATGAGCGGAAAAGATCCGGGCCATGGTGAGCCAGATGACGCCCATGAACGCGAGTTGATCGATTTGGAATTTCAATCAATGGTTGAAGGTCTATCTCTTGATGAATCATCTCCAACAACTTATTTAGATGAACTTGATAACTTTAAAGATCAAAATCGCTTTCAACCACCAACTCCACCAAAAGTTGGTTTAGGTGAAACTTTTAAGCGCGCTATAAATTCAATTAAGAAATGGAAGAACGGCCCAACCTTTCGCGACGATGATGGTGCGGCGCTTTAAATCCTAGACAAATCAGCAACGCCAACTAATCCCGCGTTATTGCCCAGTTCTGCTGGAACGATTTCGGGGTAAGGATGCTTTCCAGAGAATGGAATAAGGCTAAGTGCAGCTTTACGTGTTGGTGACAAGAAAAGTTCACCAGCATCTATAACTCCCCCGCCTAAAACGATGCAAGATGGATCAATGACTGCGCAGAGCGATGCGATACCTGCTCCTAAGTAACTCGCCATCGTATTAAATGCCGCCAGAGCAACTGGATCTTCATCGCGCGCTGCTTCAGTTATGTGATGGCCTTTAAGCCCTTCAAGTGTTCCATCGCCACGAGCCAATAAATTTCTTGCTAGGTCAGGGCTAGCGTTTATCGCTTCTCGTGCATGTCGCATCAGCGCAGAACCTGATGCATATTGTTCAAGGCAGCCACGAATTCCGCATCCGCAGAGATGTCCATCCGGTACAACGCGAATGTGTCCTAATTCAGCGCCTATTCCGAAGGCTCCTCTAAATACTGAACCATCAAGGATTAAACCTCCACCGACTCCGGTACCTAAGGTGAGCATCATTAAATCTTTACGGCCGCGTCCTGCTCCAAATTTAAATTCACCCCATGCGGCAGAGTTTGCATCATTTTCTAAGACAATTCGATTGCCAATAATCTGCTTTAGTTCCTGAACTAGATTTACGCCGTTCCAACCAGCGATATTTGGAGTTGCCAAGATCGTTTGACGATCTGATGAGATAAATCCAGCTGCTGAGACGCCAATCGATTCGACTGTATATTCTTTTGATAATTCGTTTGCGACATCGGCGATAGTTTGGGTTAACGCCTTACCGCCTTCGCGCGGAGTATCACGGCGCGCAGTTGCCAGAATTTCGCCAGTTTGAGAGACAACCCCACCAAGGACCTTAGTTCCACCGACATCTATGCCGATGGTATTTGAATTCTCTTTACTCATTAAGGTTCTTAAGGGCTTTTGATCTCGGTGAAGAAATCAGCCTTCTATATGTTCTTTAAGTTGTTTAAGCGCAGAATCAATTGTTGACTTCTCTTGCTTTGTAATCATCATCGCTGGAATCGGCATAGATAAACCTACCGAAAGCTCGTAGGTAACAGAGGTCGTATCGGAGTCAAGGCTCTTGAGTAAATATGCGCCATCCATCTTCGTTAAAATATTGGCATCTTCTAATGAGAAGGTGACCTTGCTTGGAGCTTCTGCCCATTCGAAGTTTAGAGTCACAACATCTTTTACGGCGCCGGCATCTACCGACAGAGTGGCCTTGGTAGCACGACCTTGGCCATCGCTCTCCAGAACATCTACCTTCTTAAAGGCACCTGACCATTGTGGGTAATCAGCAATTGCAAAGAGGGTGGCTGCAACCTGATCAAGTGGGGCGTCGATGGAGATCGTTGAACTGCTCATATTGCTCATGGCTGTAGGTTACCTGAGAACGCTTCGAAAAAAGTACTTCGTAGCCTCTCCCCATTTTTCAAAGTGGGCGCTAGCGTTAGCGCCATGAACGAGATCACAATCCCAGCACTTGTCCCTGCGGCAACCACCGGAAATCTAACTAACTTAATAGCAGAACGCGCTTGGTTTGAACCTAATCGCACAATGCTTTCTCGTCCCCTAGGTGATGGTTGGCAGAAGGTTTCTGCAAAAGAGTTAGAGGAAGAAGTCCGCGCAACTGCGAAAGGTTTAGTTGCCGCCGGAATTCAAATCGGTGATCGCGTCGCAATTATGGCCCGCACTCGTTACGAATGGACGATTCTTGATTTTGCCATTTGGTTCGCAGGTGGTTGCGTTGTACCTATTTATGAAACATCTTCAGCAGAGCAAGTCGATTGGATTCTCAGCGATTCTGGAGCAGTTGGTTTAATTGTAGAAACTCCAACACATCGCGAACTCGTAAACCCAGTTCTTCCATCTCACACCAAACATATTTGGACTATGACTGAGGATGTTCTCTCGGTTCTTGCCACTGCTGGCGCTCACATTGGTGATGATGAGATCGATCGCCGCCGCAACGCCTTGCTTCCAGATACTCTCGCAACTCTTATCTACACTTCTGGAACAACCGGAAAACCAAAGGGTGTTCAACTAACTCATGGAAATTTCTTATCCGAATGCGGAAACGTTGTAGAAGGTGCCAGCAATCTCTTCTTAAAGCCGGGTGGATCAACACTTCTCTTCTTGCCGGTTGCTCACGTCTTCGGTCGCATGGTGCAAATTGGTGCGATTCGTGCAGGTCTTCACTTAGCGCATTGCAGTGATCCAGTTGGCAGATTGCAACCAGATCTCGCATCATTTAAGCCAACCTTCGTTCTTGCTGTGCCTCGCATCTTCGAAAAGGTGTACAACGGCGCAGAAGCAAAGGCTGATGCTGCCGGCAAAGGAAAAATCTTCCGCAAAGCTGCCGAAGTTGCTATTGCCTATAGCGAAGCGATGGATAAGCGCGGCTTCAATCCACTGCTCACTCTCAAGCATGCGCTCTTCGACAAGTTGGTATTTTCTAAGATTCGCGCCGCCCTTGGTGGAAATGTAGAAGCAGCGATTTCAGGAGGTGCACCACTTGGAAGTCGTCTCGGGCACTTCTATCGCGGCGCTGGTGTAACAATCTACGAAGGTTACGGACTAACTGAGACAACTGCGGGCGCAACTTTGAATATGACTGGCGCAATTAAAGTTGGGTCTGTAGGAAAACCTATTCCAGGAACTTCCGTCAAGATCGCCGAAGACGGAGAAGTTCTAATCAGAGGACCAATCGTTATGCGCGGATATTGGCAGAACGATGCCGCTAATGCAGAAGTATTCACCGAGGATCGTTGGTTTAAATCAGGTGACCTTGGAAAGATCGATGAAGATGGTTTCCTTTCAATTGTCGGACGCAAGAAAGAGCTAATCGTTACTGCGGGTGGAAAGAACGTTGCGCCTGCAGTCTTGGAAGATCGTCTGCGCGCCCATTCACTCGTAAGTCAATGTGTTGTAGTTGGCGATAACCAACCATTTATCGCTGCTTTAGTGACCATCGATCAAGATGCTCTTAAAGGTTGGATCGCAGCCAATAAGAAAGATGGAGCAACTATCGCAACGTTGACCCAAGATCCTGATCTAATTGCTGTAATTCAGACGGCAGTGGATGAAGCCAACAAAGCGGTCAGTAAAGCCGAATCAATTCGCAAATTCACGATCCTTCCTACAGATTTCACAATTGCAGGTGGTCAATTGACGGCAAAGCTTTCAATTAAGCGACATGTCATTGCACAGGAGTTTGCTAAGGAGATTTCTGAGCTCTTCGCTAAGTGAGCAACCCAGCACGACTTGAGCTAGCGCGCGATCTTCACGATGGCATAGCGCAAGATCTGGTTGCTCTCGGCTACGAGTTAGATCTGCTCTTAGGGGCCACAGAATCAACTGTTGAATCGCGCCGAGAAATTCGCGGACTGCGCTTTAAAGTTGATGGTCTAATCTCGAAGGTTAGGCACGAAATGTATGCGCTACGCGATCCCCAAGTAACTACTTTTCAGGATGCGCTCAGCCAGATGATCCACGAAATTTGTGGTGATCTGCAGGTAACCGCTTCCATTAGCCACTTCTCTATTCCAAATTCCTACCAAACTGAATTAAAGGCGATCGCGACAGAGTTACTTCGCAACGCAAAGGTTCACTCTAGGGCTAGCCATATTGAAGTCCTTTTGAAAGGAGTTGAAAATCGCACCTACTTAGAGGTTAGCGATAATGGAGTTGGAGGTGCGCAGGTGAATACCTCATGTTTAGGAGGTTTAGGACGTTTAGGTTTGATGGGCGTTAAAGAGCGTGTTGAACGACTTCACGGACAGTTAGAGATTATCTCTACTGAGAACGGAACCCGCATAAAAGTAGTTCTGTGAATAATGTAATAGCTCCACCACGAATATTGGTAGTTGATGATCATTCAGCTGTTCGTGCCGGCTTGGCCCGCGCCATTGAAGAAGCTCAGATGGTCTGTTGCGCTACGGCAGCAAGTCAATCTGAAGCGATGGCGCAGTTAGCGCATACCGATCCGGATGCGATAGTTGTCGATTTGAACCTACCCGATGGCAGCGGCTTAGATCTGATTCGTTGGGCTCGTAAGAATTCAAAGGATATTGCAATCGTAATGCTCACTATGAGCGATAACGAAAGCGATCTAATTGCCGCCATGAGCGCTGGCGCAAGCGGATTTGTTAAGAAAAGCGCCCCGCTGACAGAGTTGATCTCGGTCCTAAAGAGAGCGCTACTTGCACCAAACTCATTTACCGCATCCGACATCGTCTCTGCACTTAAGACAGTATCGGCTGTGAAGTTGTTGACCCAACGAGAAGTTGAAGTTCTGCGAGCAATTGCAGGCGTTGGAGATATCCGTGATTTAGCACACCGGATGTATATATCTGAATCAACGTTTAAGACGCATTTAACTTCAATTTATCGAAAACTTGAGGTCTCAAATCGACTTGCTGCAATAAGAGTTGGAATTGAATCAGGAATTATCTAAATAAGGAGTTAAATTCCTTTGCCCAAATCTCCCAGCGCCATTTATCTATGATCCAACTGCGTCCGGCCGCTCCCATCGCCTTCGCCCTAATTGGATCATCAAACAAATTGATTATCGCCCTAGAGACTTCCGTCGGTGAAGTTCCATCAACGCTAAATCCAGTAACACCTTCATCAACGGCATCAGGTGCTCCCCCAGAACGTCCTGCGATCACTGGCAAGGCACAGGAACTCGCCTCTAAATAAACAATTCCAAGACCCTCTACTTCAAGGCCGGCTAACCGTGATCTGGACGGCATTGCAAAGATATCTCCGGCACAGATATAGCGAGGAAGATCTTTATATTGAATGCGTCCAATAAATGTCACCGCATCCGATAATTTTAGTTTCAGAACCATCTTTGTTAGGTCCTGTCGGTAAGGGCCTTCACCAACCATCAAAAGATGCGCCGTCGGATGTTTTTCCAAGATAGCCGGCAGTGCTTGAATCAAAATATCCTGACCTTTACGGTGTACAAGACGGCCAACGCAGACAATCACTTTCTTATCGGCTAACCCTAAATCTTTGCGTAATTGCTCGGAAGTTGAATTTGGAGCAAAGTGATCAGTATCGATACCAGGTGCAATCTTGATCAGCCTTGACTGAGCCTCTGGCGAAAGCGCTTTCGCAATTTCACTTTTTGTAAAATC
>CAZLTK010000013.1:0-6666 GCA_964562535.1 uncultured Candidatus Planktophila sp. | reverse complement strand
GGAAGCAATATCTTGGAACGATCGCGTATTACCGCAACGCCAAAATCTCGCATCCATCCTTGATCGTAAGAAGTTGTATCACCCTGCGCGGAGGTATAGACAATAATTGAGCCTTTGGGTGCGCGTTCTATCAAACCCATAACAAATGTTTCGATGCCGCCGGCGCGGGGTCCAAAGTCATTTGTGATGCAGAGAATTTTCCCGAAAGTATGTTCAGACATTTACTTCAGAAACTAGAGTCTGCGTGCGCCGACGAATGGTTTTCTTCCCAAGCTAGATGCGCTGGCCACTTTCACGCGCGAACCAGATCGTGGTGCATGCACCATCTTTCCGCCACCTAAATAGATTCCAACGTGCGAAATTGGTCTTCCGAAGAATACGAGATCGCCTGGGGCAAGATTTGATCGCTTAACAGATTTTCCATAGTTAAATTGTGCGCGCGATGAGTGTGGCAGTGAGACGCCTGCGGTTTGGAATGCGCGCATGGTCAGCCCTGAACAATCCCAATAGGTCATGCCATCGGCGCCGAAAACATATTTGTCACCGATCTGCTTCAGAGCAAATTGCAGAGCTTTTCCAGCACGTCCCGAAACCGCCCCGGCTTTCTTTGCGGCGGCAAGTGAGGATGCTTGATCGGCATCTTCCTCTTCTTGAGCAAGCCGGGCTAAACGTTCGCGATCTTCCTTCTTTAACTTCGCCAAGAGCGATTCAGCTTCTGCCAACTTCGCAGTTGCTCGAGCACTTTGCGCAGCCAATTTTTTCTGAGTTGCTTTAACTAGTGCAAGCTTGTCGCTAACTGTCAGCGAAGTTGCGGTAAGGCGTTGTTTTGCTGCTTGAAACTTTCGAAGTTCTACCGATTTCTTACGGGTAATTGCTTCTAGCGATCCTGCAGCCGAAAGGTAGAGCGCTGGATCTGATGAGAAGAGAAGTTCTAGGCTCTGGCTTAGCCCGCCAGTTTTAAATTGCTCAACAGCGATCGCGTTAAGAGATTTTGAGAGAGCAGCAACGCTCTGACTTTGCACCGCAGCCTTCGCCTGGATGCCTTGAAGCTGTCCGTTTAGCGAGGCTAATTTAACTTTTGCTTCCTGGGCACCTTCTGCAGCAGTTGTGGCTTCTTCCTCAAGTTGGCGAACGCGCGCCTGAACCTGCGCCAAAGTTTGGGCAGCGCTAGCGCTAGGCGCGGTAAGCAACGGGGCGATCAGCGAGATAACCGCGCTGATTAGAGCCGCCACAGAGCGCTTTGAAGTAAACATAGGGTTAAAGGCTAACGGTGCCTTATCAAGCAACTCAAACCGAAATAAGCGTGGCTGCCTGTGAATTTATTCTTATCTACGCTCGCCCAGCGGAGTTAAAGCGCAGCGGGCGGACTATTCCACGGGATGAGAGCAGATCAATCGCCTCAGCCGTTGTATCAGGAATTTCGCAGATTTCGCTACGTTGATCTTTCTTGGGAGTTGAGAGGAGAAAAGTCAGTACGCAATCGTTGCAACCGATATCGCGAACTGCACATGAGTCACAGGTAATTATCATGAAGGAAACGTTACGTCTTCGCACTGACATCTACTTTGCCGCCAGATAGCCTTTCGACCATGGCCGTCTTCGCAACCCTGGTTACCGGAAGCGATGGCTCAACGACAAAAGGTGGTTCATCGCGCGCGATCACCAGCGGGGCCGATCGCACCGAATTTCTGGCACGTCGGCGCACCGCGGATTTCATCTTAATCGGAGGCAAAACCGCTCGAAGCGAGCCCTATCACCGCACACCCGTTCCGGTGGTGATCGCCTCTCGTTCGATGGTTAACGCCCTTGCCGATAACCGAGATGCGCATTGGTGGAATTGCTCACCAAGTGTGGCGCTAGATCGCGGCGTAAAGAAGTTTGGCAGCAGCGTTTTGGTGGAAGGAGGCGCTAGCTTCATCTTCGAACTAATTAGCAATCGCGCGTTAGATGGAATTTATCTCAGCGTTACGCCTGAAAGTGGTGGAGAAGCCAAAATTAATTACCAAGAACTTTTAGCCAAGTTTTCTGATCTTTCAGAACGCGAAGTTGATGGCACGAAATTCTTTGAGGCGCGTGGCTTAAAGGCCTAGAAGGCTGAAATTATGGCAACACCTGCAACTGCCGCTGCAATTCCGATGTACTGAACTTTATGAAGTCGTTCATGTAAGAACTGGTATGCAAGTAAAGCGGTAAAGATCGGATAGAGCGCGCCAAGAACCATCGCAAGAGTTAAGTTGCCCTTTGTCGTTGCAACCCCCAAAAGTAAATTGGCTAAGAAATCTGCAACACCGATAAAGATCAAAATCGGGCTATGTTTAAAGCTCAAACCGCCCAGAGTTTTATATCTTGCAAAGATTCCTAATGAAACGAATAACGTTGTTAAGCGCATCATCACCATCGTCATAAGAGCGCTGCCTTGCGAACCAATCGCCATAAATGTAAGTGCAGTACCGAAACCACCTGCTGCACCAAGTGCAAGAAACAGCGGCTTCAGCGGAAGTCCTTGAGAAATTTCTGGTCCACTCGCTAAGAAAGCGCCGACGATTGCGAGTGCGGCGCCAATACTTAGAATTAAAGAAAGGCGATCTCCTTTTAAAAAGAAGGCATAGCCGACAGGAATCAAGGCGCTTAGCGCGCTGATAGGAGAGACAACTCCCATGCGGCCTGTAGAAAGTCCCGCATATAAACAAATTAAACCTATATATCCAAGAACTCCGGCAAGTGCTCCAGGAAAGAAATAACCATCAGGACCAAATGCATCTGCAGAATAATCTCCAGTAAGAATTACCAAACCAATTCCAAAAATTAATCCTATTGCTTGGGTTACTCCGAGCACTGCGATCGCTGGATGGCTCTTACTTAACTTGCCACCGTGATAATCCGCAGTTCCCCAAAGAGCGCTTGAGAGCAGGGCTAAAAAAGTTGCCATGGGCTTAAGGGTACACACGCAAAAAGAGAGTAAGCGCCCTGCCTCCCACTTAATTGCAGATCCTATCTTTAGAATTAACCAGTGGATTTAAACCAATTTAATCGCATGATCGAGCATCTGCGCACCGCTACACCGCGCGCTGAGATCATCTTGGAAGAAGTCCCAGCTCCTCAAAAATTAGCTACTTACTCTTTTGCATTTACCGCAGATGTATCAAATGGTTTGCTCGGTGATGATGAAGATGAAGTTGCATCTGGTCGATTTGTTTTACTGCACGAACCCGGTGGACAAGAGACTTGGGAAGGAGAATTTCGCTGCGTTACATTTTTAAGTGCAGATGTAGACGAGGCGATGCAGGATGATCCGCTTCTGCCTGAAGTTGGCTGGTCTTGGCTCCTAGATTCTCTCTCAGCAGCGGGTTGCGAATTCAGCGCCCCAAGCGGAACTGTCACGAGAGTTTCCAGCGCATCATTTGGAAAACTTTCACCTCGCAATGATCAATCTGAAATCGAAATCCGCGCATCATGGAGTCCAATTATCAAAGAGAGTGCCGAGATGATTAAACATATCGACGCCTGGTGCAATCTCCTTGGCGAAGTTGCCGGACTTCCGCCCATCGTCGAAGGTGTAGCGCCAATTTCTGCAGCACGACGTCGCGTATAAAAATAATCTATGAATGAAGATATATCGACTACCGAAGAAGAAGTCCCGGCAGCGCCAACCTCAGTTCCGCTTTTAGCTCCCGCGAATGGCATCCCAACGGTAGTTGATACGGATCAGAAATTTGCAGATGCTCTTGCTCAACTATCTTCGGGACGTGGCCCTTTTGCAGTCGATGCCGAACGAGCCTCCGGATATAAATACAGCGCCCGCGCTTATCTAATTCAGATTAAACGTGAAGGCGGCGGGCTTCATTTGATTGATCCGATTCCATTCGGGCCAAACCATAAGTATTTTCAAGAGCTAAATGCCCTTTTGCAGAGTGATGAAGTAATTTTGCACGCCAGTACTCAAGATCTTCCATGTTTGCGAGAACTTGGAATTAACCCAAAGCAACTCTTTGATACAGAGCTAGGTGGACGCATTGCAGGCCTGCCCCGAGTCGGACTTGGACCTTTGTTGGAATCGCTAATGGAGGTCTCACTCGCCAAAGAACATTCGGCAGTTGATTGGTCGCAGCGCCCCTTGCCCCAAGATTGGCTAAATTACGCCGCCCTTGATGTGGAACTTTTGATTGAACTTCGCAATCAGATGTATTCAATTTTGGAAAAATCGAAGAAGTTAAAGTGGGCAGAAGAAGAATTCCAATCGATTATTGATGCACCTGCTCCCCCGCCACGCGTTGACCCTTGGCGTCGCACATCGGGAATGCATAAGATTAAAAAGCGCGATCAACTTGCAATCGTGCGAGCGCTCTGGACAGTCCGTGCCGAAATCGCTCAAGAAGTAGATATCGCACAAGGGCGTTTGTTATCAGATGCCGCAATCGTTGAGATTGCAACGAAAGCTGTTGAAAAACCAATTAAGACGAAGAAAGATTTAGAGAAGATTCTGCGCCCAATTGGCCTGCGAGCGCGTTGGTTTGAAAATACCGCCACCTGGATTAGCGCCATCACAGATGCACTTGCCTTGCCCGAGAGCCAGTGGCCACCGGTGCGAACCGATAGCGACTCGCTGCCTCCAATAAAGATCTGGCGCGAGCGCTTTCCTGAGAGATATGCCCCGCTCAC
Source organism: uncultured Candidatus Planktophila sp. (assembly GCA_964562535.1). Classification (GTDB taxonomy): domain Bacteria; phylum Actinomycetota; class Actinomycetes; order Nanopelagicales; family Nanopelagicaceae; genus Planktophila. The sequence continues at coordinate 2,007 of CAZLTK010000013.1, read as the reverse complement.
CCATGCCAAGGCCAATATTCAGTTAAAGGCTAATGAGCTGGTTATCCCCTTTGAGAACTTGATTACCCCTGAATATGTCCGCCGGATCTGCTGGAACTCCCCTAAATCAGGCGTAGCCGCCGCCCTAGCCGATCTCGGCGCCCGTCAGTGGCAGATCGAGATTGTTGCTCCGATCTTGGAAACCGCCCTTTTAGAGACCGAACCCCTAGCGATCGCTGAGAGTGAGCCTGATTCCGAGACGCAGGCTCCAGAGTAGGTGTGAGGAATTACGCAACACTTAAGTTGCGTAAATACGAGGGCCGTTCTAGATTTAGCCCATGCTCAGCACATTCATCATCGCCCTACGCGAAGGTCTAGAAGCCGCGTTAATCGTTGGAATTCTCGTCGCCTACATCGTTCGCACAGATCGTCGCCATTTTCTTAAGCCGCTCTGGACAGGCGTTGGAGCAGCACTAGCAGCAACCTTCACACTCGGTGCTTTCCTCTCTTACACATCGGCTGAATTAACGCCGCGAGGTGAAGAACTTTTTGCTGGCATCACATCATTTATCGCAGTCGGACTTGTTACTTGGATGGTCTTCTGGATGAAGCGCACAGCGCGCACACTTCGCAATGAACTTCATGGAAAAGTAGATACCGCACTAACTGGAGGGCCAATAAGCCTTGCTTTAGTGGCTTTTTTCGCTGTTGCTCGCGAAGGTTTAGAGACCGCTTTATTTGTTTACACTAACTTTAAAACTGTTGGCGCTGCATCAACTGCAACAGTTGGATTAGTTCTTGGACTTACCTTGGCAGTTGTTCTTGGATATTTGATCTACAACCGTTCGGTAAAATTAAATCTCTCAAAATTCTTCACAGTAACTGGTGTTGCGCTAGTAATCGTCGCAGCTGGCGTCTTGTCCTATGGCATCCATGAGTTCCAAGAACTTGGCTGGATCCCGGGCGTTGATGACTTCCTCTGGGATGTAACTCCTTGGATCGCTAAGGAATCCATCTTGGCCTCACTCCTAAGCGGCACCGTGGGCTTTGATACGACGACATCCTTTATCCAATTTTTTGCCTGGTCTGCCTACCTAGTAGCAGTCTTGGTCCCATATCTTTCCAAGGGTAAGGGCGCACCGAGCACGCCGGGCACACCGGTCGCTGAAACGGTAAAGGCTTAACCTTTACCCTGTTCCACTTTTGGCTACTGACCAGTAACCTTTCTCTATAAGCCCGCGCTCGTCCTTTTCAAGGCAACAGCAGTCGGGCGCTTAAGAGAAAGCAGTCGTAAATGTCTCGCACCGTTGTCCTAGTTGATGCCGTTCGCACCCCATTTGGAAAAGCCGGAAGCATGTACTCCGGAACGCGCGCTGATGATTTGATGGTGCGCGCAATGCGCGGCCTACTTGAGCGAAATCCTAAAGTTTCTCCAGATGCGATTGAAGATGTCGCTATCGCAGCGGCAACGCAAACCGGCGATCAAGGAATGAACTTAGGTCGCAGCGCATCTCTCTTAGCGGGGTTACCAATCACAGTTCCGGGTTATTCGGTCGATCGTTGGTGCGCCGGCGCCATGACTTCGATGACAACTTTGGCGGGTGCGATCGCAATTGGATCAATCGATATCGCAATTGCAGGTGGCGTTGAACATATGGGAAATCATCCAATTGGTGATGGACTTGATCCCAATCCACGTTTTCTTGCAGAGCGAATCGTTGAACAAGATGCGCTCGCCATGGGTGCAACCGCTGAACGTTTACATGATCGCTTTCCACAATTAACTAAAGAGCGTGCAGATCGCTATGCGTATAACTCACAGATGAAAACTGCGGCGGCCTATGCTGCCGGAAAGATTCAGCGCGATTTGATTCCAACTGCTGCGCGTATTCCTGAGATGGGTTGGGGTATTGCAACAGTTGATGAACCGCCACGTCCAACAACAACTATGGAGGGTTTGGCTACGCTGAAGACGCCATTCCGCGCCGCCGGCCGCGTTACACCTGGAAACTCATCAGGTTTAAATGA
>CAZLTK010000012.1:0-18012 GCA_964562535.1 uncultured Candidatus Planktophila sp. | reverse complement strand
TCATGAAATTATGATTCCCTAGTATTGCGTTAAGTTCAAGCGCTAAACTTGAAAAATGCCAGAACAATTAGCAAACCAACAGGCGGCTTTAGCAAGAATTGAAAGCTTCCTCTCTGGCTCCTCCGAGCGCGTGCTTATCGGAATCATTGGTAAACCTGGTGCCGGAAAGTCGACGCTCTCAAAATTTTTAATGAGCAAACTTCCCAAAGAGTTTGTAACCGTGGTGCCGATGGATGGGTATCATTTAAGTAATAAGGTTTTAAAAGAGCTAAAGCGCGCCGATCGAAAAGGCGCCCCAGATACCTTTGATGTTGCAGGTTTTGCATCTCTCGTAAAGCGAATCCGATCTGAGCAAACACAGAATATTTACTATCCGATATTTGATCGCGCTATTGAAGAATCAATCGCCGCCCAGGGCGTAGTTACTTCAGCAACCAAGGTTGTAATCATCGAAGGTAATTACTTACTGCACGATGCTGGAGGCTGGGAAACGGTAAAAGATTTATTGGATGAGAGCTGGATGGTAGATGTCGACGACGACAAGAGAATTGCTCGCCTAATCTCGCGCCATATTGCATATGGGAAAGAGCCAGAAGCTGCAAAAGCGTGGGCCAAGGGAACTGACGAAGCAAACGCTCAATTAATCGAACGCGGACGAGCCCGCGCAGATTTCGTAGTTCAGATCGATTAACTAATAAGTAATTAGCTACGAAGCGCTGCAGCAAGTGAACGGAAATCTTCGACCAAGATGTCGATCTCTTTCTGTCCGTGAGCCAAACTGATCAACCATTGCTCATCAAGTCCCGGCGGCGTGATGATTCCGCGGTTAAGTGACCAGAGCCAAGAGAGTTCGGCTACACCAAAATCTGTTGCTTTGTAATCACGGTAGTTGCGCACCGGAGTAGTTGACCAAGTAATACAACCCTTAACACCGAAACCAACGGTGTGTGCAGGTAGTTGATACTCCTCAATAATTTCTGAGATACGCTCAAGTGCTTGTTGATTAAGCACTTCAGCCGCTGCCAAAGTTTCGGCGGTACAAATTTTATCGACAGCGCGAATTCCGGCCATGGCAAGGGGGTTGCCGTTAAATGTTCCGAAGTGAGCCATCTTTCCATTTACAACGAAATCCATATATTTTTGCTTGCCACCAAATGCGGCAAGAGTTAAACCGCCACCAATTGATTTTGCAAGAGTTAGTAGATCAGGCTTAACGCCCAGACGTTGTGCTGCACCTTGATGGCCGGCAGTTAATCCAGTCTTGACCTCATCAAAGATTAAAACGATCCCGTATTGATCGCAGAGTTCGCGAACTCGCTCTAGGTAACCTGCATCTGGAAGAACAATTCCGATATTTTCAAGAACAGGTTCAACGATAAAGCAAGCGATTGTAGAAGCGTGCTTAGCGAAAATCTGTTCTAGCGATTCAGGATTGTTATAAGGAACAACATGAACATTTCCGGCAACTAAATTCTCATCAACCACAGCGGTTGGGAAATCAGCATCGCCAGCAGCATCAAGTTTTGGTTTTGCTGAAACTACAAATGGGTCATAACTTCCGTGATAACCGCCTTCAACTTTTACGATATCGCGCTTACCAGTTGCAGAGCGTGCCACGCGAACGGCATACATAGTTGATTCGGTGCCAGAGTTAGTAAAGCGAACCTGATCAATACCGAAGCGACGACAGATACGTTCAGCAGCATCGGTTGAGATAGGTGAAGGGGTGACAAAGAGCATCCCAGTATCGAGTGATGCCTTAACTTCTTCAACGACGACTGGGTTTAAGTGACCAGCGAGCATTGCTCCGAAGCCCATTGAAAGATCGAGCAGCTGACGACCATCAACATCGGTCATCCATGCGCCTTGCGCAGAGACAATTGAAATTGGATATGGATCCCAATGTTGGAAGCTAGAGGTAACACCTAAAGGAAGCGATTTCTTTGAGCGTGCGCTCTCAGCGAGCGACCCTTTAGTGTTCTTAGTAAATAACTCCCACTCTGAGGCCAGTAAAGAGGCTACTTTTTCAGGCGAGACAGGCGTTGATGTTGCTGGTACTAATCTAAAACTTTCCGCATGATGCGATTGTGTAATCATTTTAAAGCTGTACGGCAAAGGTTTCTGATTTAGAAACTCGTTTGAGAAGTACTCTCCCGATCCTTTCATTCTTTCGAATGTGGGTTAAGTATCTCTGAAGTCAAAAAAAGTTGCAACCCCTGGGCCATTTTATGCGAGAAGTTCGGGCGTTTCTCATAAACTTTAGGGCGTTATGGAAAAACCAACAATAATTCTTGCAACAAGCAATGGCGTAGGAATGGGCCATTTAGCTCGTGCATCTGCAATTGCATATTCTCTAAAAGAGATTGCAAATCCAATTATTGTTTCTATGGCTGGCGGAATAGCCGAAGTTCCGGACTTTATGGGAATACGTTGCGAATACATTCCTGGTAAAGATCGAATGTGGATGACGCGCGATAACTGGGATATTTACTTGCGCGATCGTTTACTAGCGTTAGTTGATGAAACTGGGGCACGAGTTCTATCTTTTGATGGAGTAGTTCCATACCCAGGTGTTATTGCTGCAAAATTTAGCCATCCAAAACTTTCTTTAGTATGGGTACGTCGCGGTCTCTGGCAGAAGAAACCGCAGAGATTTGTCTTAGGTTTGCAATCTAAGATGATGGATCACATCGTTGAACCGGGTGACATTGCGCGAGCATATGATTTTGGGCCAACCGCAACTCGCAAAGATGCAACGCTAACTTCGCCAGTTTCACTCTTTGATAAGAGCACTGCATTTAGCCGCGATGAGGCCCGCCAGATTCTGGGGTTAGACCTTCACCGTCCAGCTGTCTTGGTTCAGCTCGGAACTGGCGATAGCGATGTCAACGAGAAGATGACCGCAGCGCTTTCAGGGCTCTTAGGTTGGAAAGATCTGCAAGTAATCCTTACCAAGCAACCATTAGATAAAGATGGAAAATCTCTGGCTCCAGAAGGACTAGATATTCGGGTGGTTCGCTACTTTCCACTAGCCAAAGTTCTACACGCATTTGATGCCAGTGTTTGCGCGACTGGTTACAACGGTGTCCACGAATTGTTGCCGGCGTTGGTGCCAACAGTCTTTGTCTCAAATATTCGCGGAACCGATGATCAAGATGCCCGCGCGAAGTGGTGCCATGACTTTGGCTTTGCACTCCGCGCAGATCAAGCAGATCTAGAAGATATTTCTGCAAAGGTGCGCCAACTTCAGAACCCACAAGTCAGGTCCGAGTTAAGCGCTAAATGTGCAGAACTTCCTGAAACAACTGGGGGCGCAGAGATTGCAAGGATTCTCTACGAGTTAGCAACGGCGAAAGAACCGGTACGTCCATCACGATCCACTTTTATTCGTTTAAATATCCAAGAACACTTAAACCGTGGCTTGCGCCATGTTGCATATCTTGGTTTGCGCAGAGTTGCACTTGTTTATCGCAAACTGCGCCCACATGCTAACGTTGAAACAACTCGTGAAGAACCTCCAATTTGGGGAGATGAGAACACTGCAAAAAGCCTTCACCCGCTAATTAAGGGCAATAGGCGTTTTGAACATTTGATAACTGGTGCATCTGAAAGTTATAAAATGCGACGTAAAGAGATTGCAGATGCTGCTTACGGAGAACTGACTGAAGGAATAAGAAAAAAATGAGAATCAGAACTTGGTTTAAGAAAACACCAATTGGTCGTCTAGTTTGGCGAGTAATAATCGGTTTGATTGGTGGCTTAATTACAGTCTTTGGTGCAGTCGCACTAGTCGGACCAGGACCTGGAATTCTGATCGTTTTAGCTGGACTAGGAATCTTGGCGACAGAATTTGCATGGGCTGCGCGCGTTATGGTTCATACGAGAACTTACGCGCAGAAGGCAGCAGACAAAGCCGGCATACCAAAGTGGGCTCAATTAGCGCTGATCGCCGTAGGTGCTGTTCTTTCTATAATTGTGATTATCTTCCTTGTCTCAACGGGAAGAATTTAACTACCTATTAAAATTGAGATCGAATTTCCCAGAGATCTTTAAAGACCGGATTAAATAAAGTACTTGCTAGGTATTTAACGCCATCAGAACCGCCCGTGCCCGCTTTATGGCCAATCGTTCTTTCTACCATTTTCACATGGCGATAGCGCCATTCTTGCAAGCCCTCATCGATATCAAGTAAACGCTCGCAGACCATCGCGGATTCTGGATCGTTGCGATGGACCTCAAGGAGAGTTTCAAGGACGCGCGGATCGGATTGGTAATGAGTGCTTTTATCGCGTTCCAAGACATCGCTAGGAATTTTATGTCCACGTTTAGATAGGTATGCAAGCGTTGAATCCCAGATTGAATTACGTGATGTGATTTCGCGGATTTCTTCCTGAACGTCTACAGGAAGGTGTGAAGCCATCTTGGAATCTCTGCGGCCTAAGAGCGCCTCAACTTTTCTAAATTGCGCTGATTGAAAACCACTAGATGATGAGAGATATCCGCGGAATGCGTTGAACTGTAGCGGAGTCATAGTTTCTAAAATATCAACCTGCGTTACGCAGACTTTTAAGATTGTGCGAATCCGCCCCAGAATTGCGAGAGAGCGGTGGGTATCTCCGGCTTCAAGAGATTTTGCAGCCGCCTCAAATTCATGAATTAACTGCTTAAACCAGAGTTCGTAACTTTGGTGGATGATGATGAATAACATCTCATCATGCTCTGGACCATCTGAATCTGTACTTTTAGATAGTGGCTTTTGCAGCTTTAAAAGTTCATCTACTGCCAGATACGAGGTGTAGGTAAGCGCAGAATCGAAATCTTGATCGCTCATGTCACACGAGAATCTGTAGTCTTAATCTTCTCGTACTGGCGTGATGAAACTAAGTCACGTATTCGGGCAAATCCATCCCAAACTTCAACATAAGAAGTCGGTAGTGGTGCTATCGCTAAACGTATTGAATCTGGTGTGCGGTAATCGGGAATAACATCTGCAAATTCGCGCAGTGCAACACAAATCCGCGCCGCATCTGGATGGCCAAGAGAAATATGTCCACCGCGTTCTTTGGGGTTTCGTGAAGTTAGCAATGTAAATCCAAGCTCAGCCAGCCAGGCATCATAAAGTTGAATCATCATCTCGGTACCAATTGCGGCTTTCTCAGAGATAGCGCCGATACCTGCTTCTTCGATCATCGTAAACGCGCTCTTTATACAGCGAAGCCCAATGAGCGAAGGGCTAGCAATTTGGAAACCACGAATCCCTTCCGCCTTTTCAAATACTGGACCCATTGCAAATTGATCACCTTGAGAGAACCAACCTTGAATTGGAACTTGTAGCTCGGCTTGTACTTTTTTATTTACATATAACCAAGCGGGGGATCCGGGTCCTGAATTTCCATATTTATATGTACAACCGACCGCGATATCAACGCCATTCTTATCAAAGTCCATCTCAATCGCACCAACTGCATGGCTGGCATCCCAGAGCATCAACGCACCGTGTTTGCGGACCAAGTCAGTTAAAGATTTGATGTCATTGCGCGCACCGGAGCGATACTGAATTACTTCCAGGGTAACGAGCGCAACATCATTACTAAGGTACGCCTCCAAGATTTCTGGAGTTATTCGCTCATTCTCTGCTTTACCTGGCGTTTCGTTATCAATAATTATTAAGTTGAGGTCTAACTGCTTGGAAATTCCTTCAAGTATGTAGCGATCTGTCGGAAAATTTGCAGCATCGGTAATTATTGTTCTGCGTCCTGGGCGGGCGTTAATTGCAGCCAGTGCTAACTGATAGAAATTTACGGATGTTGTATCGCAAGCCAAGACTTGTCCGGCCGCAGCTCCAAGAGTCGAACGACCAATTAGATCGCCAGTTGGTTGCGCCTCATCAACCCAATGTCCCCAACCGGTAACTACTTCGGGACCCCATTCATCTCGCATAAAGGAGTTGACTGCCTCGATCGTTGAAAGAGGCAAGCGACCTAGCGAATTGCCATCCAGATAACAGATATTTGGATCGCTGATCACAAATTGCGAACGGAAGCGCGCTAATGGATCGCGTTCATCAAGATCGATGGCAAATTGTCGGTCAGTGGCTTTCATAGTTGAAAGGTACGCTCTCCCATCGTGGTGCGCAATCTTGTCAATATCGAAGAGGTCTCAAAGGCCTTTGATATTAGAGCGCTGCTTGAAAGAGTTTCACTGGGCGTTTCTGAAGGCGATCGTATCGGAATCGTTGGTCGTAATGGTTCTGGAAAAAGCACGCTAATGAAGATCATTGCTGCTGTTGAACAACCAGATCAAGGCCGCGTAACTAAGGCAAATAGCGTGAAGATCGGGCTACTTTCCCAAGTTGATAAAGCAGATCCCAATTCAACAGTTGGCGATGTAGTAATTGGTGATAAAGCAAAACATGAATGGGCAAGTGATTCTGGAATCCGCGAAGTGTTTACTGGGCTATTCGGTGGCTTTGACGATCACTTATTTGAAAGAAAATTTGCCACCCTCTCTGGCGGTGAAAAACGCAGAGTTGGGCTAGCTAAGCTTTTAATTGATGACCTTGATCTAATTCTATTGGACGAACCAACAAACCATTTAGATGTAGAAGGCGTTGCTTGGTTGGCAGAGCATTTAAACCAACGAAAGAATTTAGCGGTCCTAGTTATTACTCACGATCGTTGGTTTCTCGATGCGGTCACTGATAGAACGTGGGAAGTTGTTGGCGGCAAAGTAGAAGAGTATGACGGTGGCTATTCTGCATTCGTCTTGGCTAAGGCTGAACGTTCCCGACAAGCAAGTGCGATGGATGCGCGTCGAAATAACTTGATTCGCAAAGAGTTGGCGTGGCTGCGCCGCGGTGCTCCTGCGCGAACAACAAAACCGAAATTTAGAGTGGATGCCGCAAATGTATTGATTGCTGAAGAACCTGCGCCGCGCGATCAAGGTGAACTCTTGAAATTTGCACGTAACCGATTAGGTAACACTGTTTATGAAGCTCACCACGCGCAAATTCGCGCCGGTGAGAAAGAGTTGATCGACGATCTCTACTGGAACGTTGGTCCTGGCGACCGCATCGGAATTGTCGGCGTAAACGGTGCTGGAAAAACCACCTTAATGCGCACGCTGGCGGGGGAAATTCCACCATATGCTGGAAAACTCGTAACCGGTGTCACCGTTAAATCGGCATTCCTTACGCAGCATCTAGATGAGTTAAATCCAACTTGGCGAGTTTTAGAGGCGGTTGAAAAGGTTGCTTCACATATCGAACTTGGAAATAGTAAGTCACTTTCTGCATCGCAACTCTGTGACCGACTTGGCTTTGATAAAGACTCGCAATGGACAGCTGTAGGAGATCTATCAGGAGGAGAAAAGCGCCGCTTACAACTAACGCGCTTGTTAATGGGTTCCCCAAATGTTTTATTACTTGATGAACCAACAAATGATTTTGATATTGAGACGTTAACTGAACTGGAAGATCTTTTGGATAGTTACAGTGGAACACTAATTGTCATCTCTCACGATCGATATTTCTTGGAACGAGTCTGTGATCGTTTCGTTGGGCTGCTAGGAGATAAAGAATTACGCGATCTGCCACGTGGCGTTGATCAATACTTGGAACAACGAGCGCAGTCACTGCAAAAACCAACTGAAGTAGCAAAAGGAAAATCTCAATCTTCTGCGGCAGAGCAACGACAATTGAAAAAAGATTTGGTTCGCGTCGAAAGACAGATTCAGAAGGCTAAGGAAAAGATCGTAGAGCTTGAAATCGCGCAAGAAAAAGCCGCATTCGACCCGACAGAGTTGATTCGGATCAGCGCAGAACTAGAAACACAACGCGCAGAAATCAACTCTCGCGAAGAAGAATGGTTAGAAATTACCCTTCAACTTGGCCTTTGAGTTAAAATAAAGTTATGAGTCGTATATCCCATGCCGTTGAAGCCATTCTCTTTCGCAGCCGTTTCTTACTGGCGCCTCTCTACTTAGGTTTAGTCGGGGCGCTCGGACTGCTTGCCTACCGCTTCGTAATTGAATTTTGGCATTTGGCGGAGAAGACAGCTTCAATGAACGCCAGCGAATTTACCTTGGCGCTTCTTGCACTTCTCGATTTAACGCTACTAGCTAACTTGATCTTGATGGTTATATTCGCCGGTTATGAAAACTTCGTCTCTAGAATTGATATTGCAACTGAATCGAAAGATCGTCCACATTGGATGGGAACCATTGATTTCAGCGGGCTTAAGATTAAGTTGATTGGTTCGCTAGTCGCTATTTCAGTAATCGAACTTCTCAAAGATTTCATTGGATTAGCCGGTGAAGCAGAAGTTGGAGAAGGAACTATTTGGCGAATTGCTATCCACCTTACCTTTGTGATCTCTGGCGTTCTATTCGCTTTGATGGATTGGATCGCAGATAAGCGTGAATTTGTCGGCACTCATAAGTAGTGAATAAAAGTAACCCCCGCTTAAATTTTTTAGCGGCTATCTCCGGTGTAATGATTGCGCTCCAAGCGCGCGCCAATGGCGAGCTTTCACATCGCATGGGAAACCCGATTGAAGCGGCGCTAGTTTCATTTGGTTCTGGCTTAATTGTGATTTCGTTAGTCGCCGCCTTCAACCCTGCAATCAAGCAAGGTATCCGCAATCTAAAGAGCGCTGTAACAAAGAAAGAGATTCCAATCTGGACTCTCTTTGCAGGAATGCTCGGCGGCAGTTTTGTCGCTTTTCAAACGCAGGTAGTTCCAATAGTTGGCGTTGCCATCTATTCAGTAGCATCTATTGCAGGACAGACTGCATCATCGCTATTTGTTGACCGGATCGGGTTAACCGGCGGTGGCAAGAAAGCGATCACCAAACGTCGAGTCTTGGCAGCGTTTGTAACTGTACTAGCAGTCTTGGTTTCGGTAATTGATCGAATTGATGCGCGAAATCTCTCGCTATTTGCGGTCTTTTTCGGTGTTCTTGCAGGAGCGATTGTTGGCGTTCAAAGAGCGTTAAATGGTCAGATCAACGAAAGCACCCAACAAAGTTTCACAACTTCTTTGCTCAACTTCATCATGGGTACAACATTTCTACTTGTATTCCTTATCGTTGCAGCGCTAGTGACTCAGGTTGAAATAGTCGCACTTCCATCTGGCCCTTGGTGGATGTATACCGGAGGAACAATTGGAGTTATCTACATCGCATTTACTTCAACAATTGTTCAACATTTAGGTGTTCTGACATTTACTTTAATTAGTGTGGGTGGGCAACTCGTTGGTTCCTTACTTATTGACCTTTACTCACCAACTCAAGGTGTGCAGATCAGCGCTTACTTAGTAACTGGAATTCTTATGACTTATCTGGGCGTGGTTGTCGGTGGCGTCGGTAATTCACAAAAGCGGAGATTGCTGAAGCGCCAATAAAGAAAGCGGCGATTGTGTAAGAAAAACTCTTAACCCAAGGAATGGATGCCGCGTAGTACCCGGCAAGAGTTATTCCCACGCCCCATAACAAGGCGCCAAGAACATTTGCGGATAAGAAACGGTAGTAATTCATCTTCGCTGCACCGGCAATAGGTGGAACAAAGGTGCGAATCCATGGGAAGAATCGAGCGGCGACAACAGCCCACCAGCCAGTTCTTTCATAGAAATCTTCGGCGTTTTTAATTAACTTTTGTACGCGCAGAGATTCGCGCTTATCTAGATAAGGACGACCTACAACTCGACCAATTACGAACCCAACTTGATCACCGAAGAATGCCGCTAGAAAAATTGCAATTACAAGAATTACGATATTTATATTTCCGTGGATAGCCGCCACAAGTCCGGCGCTAAAGAGAATCGAATCACCCGGCAAGAAGAATCCAAATAGTAGGCCCGTTTCAATAAAGACAATCCCGGCAACTACTACATAGAATATAAATGGAGCGAGCGTAGAGAGTTGTGCATCAAAAGAGGCTGCAAACTCCATTTAAACGCTCTTTTTAACTGCTGCCGCCACCTTTGCGACGACCTGAGAATCGAAGACGCTAGGAACGATAAAAGAAGCATTTAACTGAGATTCGGAGACACAAGATGCAATCGCTTCAGCTGCTGCAATCAGTAACTCATCTGTGATCTTGTGAGCCTGCGCATCTAAAAGACCACGGAAAATTCCCGGGAAGGCTAGAACATTGTTAATTTGATTTGGTTGATCGCTGCGACCGGTTGCAACAACAGTTGCATACTTGCGAGCAATAACGGGATCAATCTCTGGATCTGGGTTAGCGAGTGCAAAAACAATAGAACCCTTAGCCATTCCAGCGACATCATCTTCAGTCAATACATTTGGAGCGCTAACGCCGATAAAGACATCAGCGCCCTTCATGGCATCTGAAATTTTTCCTGAGAATCCAGCGGTAACGCAACCATCTTTATCGAAAGCAATTATCTTTGATGCACCACTCTTTGTTAATAGCCGCGCAATTGCAGTTCCGGCAGCGCCAGCACCGCTCATGACGATAGTGATCTCATTCATCTTCTTATTGACCAGTTTGAGTGAGTTAGTGAGTGCCGCAAGAACGACAATCGCTGTGCCATGTTGATCATCATGAAAAACTGGAATATCTAACAATTCGCGCAAACGTTCTTCGATTTCAAAACAACGCGGTGCGGAGATATCTTCCAAGTTAATTCCACCGTATACAGGTGCAATCAATTGAACCGTACGGACAATCTCATCAACATCTTGGGTATCAAGGCAGACTGGCCAAGCATCCACATCTGCAAAGCGCTTAAAGAGCGCAGCCTTTCCTTCCATAACCGGCAAGGCAGCTGCTGGTCCTATGTTTCCAAGTCCGAGAACCGCAGAGCCATCAGTGACAACAGCGACGGTATTTCGTTTCATGGTTAGGCGACGTACATCTGCTGGATCATCAACAATCGCCTGACAGATTCGTGCAACACCAGGTGTGTACGCGCGCGAAAGGTCATCACGAGTCTTTAGTGGGACCTTTGATTGAACCTCGAGTTTCCCACCAAGGTGTAGTAGAAATGTTCGATCGCTAACCTTGCGAACTGTTAGCCCTTTATGTGCGGTTAAGGCCACGTTTATTTCTTGTGCGTGGTCAGCATCAACGGTGTCGCAAGTTACGTCGATGACGACTCTTTCAAGAAGTGACTCAACGACGTCAAGTGCAGTAATTGTTGCGCCGGCACCTGTAATCGTTGCGGTAATTAGCGCAACAGGTTGTAAATCAGGTGAACCTTCAACACGGATTGTGATTCCGTATCCTGGGGAAGTTGAGGCCACTTAAACAACACCATAGAGACGATCGCCGGCATCGCCAAGACCGGGAACGATGTACCCGTGTTCGTTTAGCTTTTCATCAAGTGCGCCAGTAACTAAAGTAATTGGGACGCCAGATTTTGCAAAGGCATCTTCCAAAACTTTAATTCCTTCAGGCGCCGAGAGAATACAGATTGCTGTGATGTCATCAGCACCGCGCTCGATTAGGAAGTTAATTGCAGCAACTAAAGTTCCACCAGTTGCCAACATCGGATCTAAAACAAAGCATTGACGTCCAGCTAAATTTTCGGGGAGACGGTTTGCATAAGTACTCGCCTTTAATGTTTTCTCATCGCGAACCATGCCTAAGAATCCGACTTCTGCAGTTGGAATCAAACGCGTCATTCCTTCAAGCATTCCAAGGCCAGCGCGCAAGATTGGAACAACAACCGGACGGGGATCAGAGAGTTTTAAGCCAGTCGTCTGCGTGACTGGAGTTTTTATGGAAACTTTTTCAGTTCTGACTTCACGAGTCGCTTCGTAGGCAAGCAGGGTCACAAGTTCTTCTACCAAGTGACGGAAAGTTGGTGAATCAGTTCTTTCATCGCGCAGGACGGTCAACTTATGAGTGATAAGCGGGTGGTCGGCGACGTGAACTTTCATAGCGCCTACCTTACAGGGGTTTTCAACTAGCCCAATGAGTGCCAATATGTCTGATGTGAGTGATGCAAATTACGAAGGAAGTTCCGACGGGGCTGTCGCGGCTAACGAGGTTGATATCGCCGTAGCTGCCTGGCACGAGGAGGGGCGCTGGAACTTGGCGTTGTTACCTGACGCACATGATCTGCCGCACATTATTGATCGACTTAAATCACAACAAACAAATGGCGGCGCAATAGCACTTCTAGCAATCGATGAAGAATTTTTTATGTTGATCCGTGTTTTAGGTTCACATATAAGTATGTTTTTAAGCGATGTAACCTGCGCACTTGATTATGAAGTTGCTGCAGAATTCTTAGAACTTTGTGATTTAGATTCACCAGAGGAAGATGATGAACCACTTCCAGTTGGGCATCTAGAAATTTTGGCTGACCTCGGAGTTAACTCAATGGAGCTATCTGCGCTCTGCGATGACGCAGAACTTTTCCCTGACGAACAACTCGAAGCAATTGCTAGTCGCTTAGGATTCGCAGATCAATTTGCGGAGTTATTGGAGCTATAAGAATTTCTAACCACACACCTGAATCGCTGATGCAAGAAGCAATCGCAATTGCACGTCAAGCAACCGCTACTGGAGATGTTCCCGTCGGTGCTTTAGTAATCAATAAAGATGGCGTAGTTATTGGTAGTGGATCTAATGAAAGAGAAGCAAATAATGATCCGACTGCACATGCTGAAATTGTTGCAATTCGCAACGCTGCCGCACGATTACAAAATTCACGTTTAGATGGTTGCACGCTTGTTGTAACTTTGGAGCCTTGTCCAATGTGCGCCGGAGCAATTGCCCAATCAAGAATTTCCCATCTGATATTTGGTGCATGGGATGCCAAAGGTGGCGCAGTTGGCTCGGTTTGGGATGTAATTCGTGATCCACGCTCGCTTTACAAGCTAGATGTAACAGCAGGAATCTGCGAAAGTGAATGCGTTGATTTACTGCGAGATTTCTTTGAAGGTCAACGCTAAGCAAGAAGTTCGTAAGAAGGGTTCAAGATAGTCAAAGCGCCTTCTTCTTCACCGACCATTCCTTCAGCGCGTAGTTGCGATCCGACTTCTAGTCCAGCAATCTCGCGACGCCCCAAGAATTGCAGAGTGACCCCACCGGTCTGATCCCAAACTTCTACCTGAAGAATTGGTGCAGATCCTCGCGGTGCGCTTTTAATTGCGGTTACGCGACCCTGAACATGAGCGCGCTTGCGCCACTGAATTTCGCCAATTGGTGTCATGTTTTCCGCATAATGGCTAATTGGTTCCACTTTTTTTATTACATCTTCAACGGGCTTAAATTGTGGAACTGGAGTGGCCGCTGGTTTTGCTTTACCTTGCGGCGCAACTGTTAATTGTGATGCAGATGTAATGCGATCAACGTCGAAAGGAACGATAGTTGCAACAACGCGCTGCAATTGAGAAATAGGTGCGGCGATTTCTTCAGCGGTCTGATCATGCAACAAGCGGCCAAGGAAACCAGAATATGCGCGTCGTGGAAGGAGAAGCGTTAACTCCACATCATTCTTTTCAGTCATGCGGATTGCGTAGTCAAGCGCTGAATTTGCAAGGCGTCTATCAGGGCAATCGATTAATTCGAGAGTCACATCATCTAACGCATCAGATTTTGCCCAGGCAGCTTTAATTTCTTCTGCTCGACGATCATCGATTACGAAGTGAACAGCGCTGAGATTTCTTGGTTTCAAGCTACGTGCATAACGAATAGCTCCGACTGTTGCCAAATCCACGTTATCGACAAGAACTGTCACATTGTGGCGGACGATCGTTGTAGCACGCTCTTGTTCGCGTCGGACTAATAAAGCATCCTGCTCGCGAGTGTATTGGCGACGCAAGCGTAAGAATGAAACAACCATGATCGGAGCAACCACCAGAACTAACCAAGCGCCTTGTGTAAATTTCACAATTGAAAAAATAATCACAATTACAAGCGAGATCGAACCAGCTAGCGAGTTGATCACAACTCTAATTTTCCAGCCCTTTGGTTTCACGCGAATCGAGTGTTTAACCATTCCAAATCCAGCAAGTGTAAATCCGGTAAAGACTCCAAGTGCGTAGAAGGCAACTAAATGTTCAACCGATCCTGCGGTAATTAAAACCAAGACAATTCCGCCACCTGCAAGAAGCAAAATTCCATTTGAGAAAGCCAGGCGGTGGCCACGCTTAGTTAATTGACGTGGGAGATATCCATCAGTGGCAACGAAGTTACAGAGAAGTGGAAAGGCGCTGTATGTCGTATTTGCGCCAGCAAAGAGAATAAGCATCGTTGCAAGCTGAACCATAACGAACATGAAGCTTCCGAAAGCACCACCGCCTATTGCTGCCTTGGCGATCTGCGAAATAACTGTAGGAGTTCCTGATTCATAAGGCATCGCTTGAATGTGATGAGCGAAGTAAGAAACTCCAAGTACGAGAGTTCCAAGGATGCAGCTCATGATCACCAATGTGCGTTTTGCGTTTACATGTTCTGGTGTCTTGAAGAGCGCAACTCCATCAGATATAGCTTCCAAACCAGTTAGTGAAGAGCCACCATTTGCAAATGCGCGAAGCAGGATAAAGATTGCAGCTGCCGTCAAAAGCCCTTGCTCTTGTCCAACTTCAACTGCTCCTGGTAGATCAGTGGCAAGAACTGGAAGCGTTCCGTTGAAGAGTCGCCAGAAACCCATCCCGAAGACAATCAACATACAGCCGACGAAGAAGTAAGTAGGAAATGCGAATGCTTTTCCTGCTTCTTTAACACCACGCAGATTTCCGTAAGTCAGCAGAACGATTACCAACAGGATCATTGGAATCTTCCATGGATCAAGTGATGGGAATGTAGAAATGATTGCGGCAACACCTGCTGCAGATTGAATTGCAACTGTTACGACGTAATCAAGAATCAAAGCAACTGCTGCAATCTGCGCCGTTACAGGTCCGAAATTATCTCGCGCGACAATGTATGCGCCACCAGTTTTTGTATAAACATCGATAACGTTGCGATATGAAAGTGTGATTATCGTAAGAATTACCAAAACAACCGCTGTCATTGGCATCAAAATTGCAAAAGCGGCTAAACCAAATGCAGGTAATAGAGCGATAAGAATTTGCTCGCTGCCGTAAGCCGAAGATGAAATACAGTCGGAGGAGAGAATTCCGAGTGCGTAGCGCTTTGATAAACGTTGATGTCCGAGCGAATGTCGGTTAAGCGCATTACCTAAAAGACGGCGTTTAACCTTGTAGATAAGCGGATCTTTTACATGCGCAGTTTCTTGGAGAGCAACTGGTTCAGGCGCACCATCTGTCCACGACTTGGGCACAAAAACTCCTTCAGTTACCGCGGCTAGCGCGTCCAATTAACTATTTAGTATGCTCATCTTATGCGCACTCAGTTATATATCGATGGTCAATGGGTAGATGGAAATGGCACTTTAGATGTAACTGATCCCAGCGATGGCTCAGTAATTGCCAAAGTAGCCACCGCTGGAGATGCACAGATTGAGGCCGCCCTTGCCGCCGCCCACCGCGCCGCACCTGCCTGGGCCAAGACCGCTCCCCGAGTGCGCGCAGAGATGCTCCGCAAAGCATTTGAATTAATGATTCAAGAAGCAGATTATTTAGCAGAGTTAATTTCCAAAGAAAATGGCAAGGCGCTACCTGATGCTAAAGGTGAAGTTGCCTACGCCGCAGAATTCTTCCGTTGGTTCTCTGAAGAAGCAGTACGTATCGCAGGAGATTTCCGCATGTCACCAAGTGGCGACAAGCGAATTTTAGTTACACATCAACCTGTCGGTCTCTCACTTCTAATTACGCCTTGGAACTTCCCAGCTGGTATGGCTACTCGCAAAATTGGTCCAGCAATAGCTGCAGGTTGCACAATGATTTTAAAGCCAGCCGGTGAAACTCCACTGACTGCGCTCGCCATCGTAGATATTCTCGATCGCGCCGGTGTTCCTAAGGGCGTTGTTAATTTAATTCTGCCAACACCAACAGGTCCGGCGATCGCCAAGATGTTGCATGATCCACGTGTTAAAAACCTTTCATTTACTGGCTCAACTGAAGTTGGTCGAATCATTCTTAAAGAAGCAGCCGATAATGTAATTCGCTGCTCTATGGAGCTCGGCGGAAATGCACCGTTTGTTGTTATGGATGATGCCAATATTGATGAAGCAATTAAGGGTTTGATGTTGGCAAAGATGCGCAATGGTGGCGCTGCTTGTACCGCTGCAAATCGTATTTATGTACAGAGAAAAGTTGCTGCAGAATTTACTCAAAAGTTTGCCGAAGCAATGGGTTCATATGTTATGGGACGTGGTCGCGATGCCGGTGTACAACTTGGCGCGAGTGTTTCAATTAAAGAACGTAACAAGATTGCAGAACTTGTTGATAACTCAGTTAAATCTGGAGCTAAGGTATTAACGGGGGGCAAAACCCCTGATGGTCCAGGCGCTTTCTATCCAGCAACAGTTCTAGAAGTAGATAAATCCGCCGAAATCCTTAACCACGAAGTCTTTGGTCCAGTCGCACCAGTGGTTATCTTCGATACCGATGCTGAGGCGATTGAACTCGCAAATAGCACTGACTTCGGACTTATTAGCTACGTCTATTCTGAAGATCTAAAGCGCGCGATTCAGATTTCGGAAGCTCTTGAATCGGGAATGGTGGCAATTAACCGCGGAATGATTTCAGATCCAGCAGCGCCATTCGGTGGAGTTAAGCAGAGTGGACTTGGTCGCGAAGGCGGCTTCGATGGCATCCACGAATTCCTCGAGACGAAATACATCGGCGTCGAGATCTAACTTTCTGGCGGAGGATGTCCCAGCTTGTGATGTGTAAATAAGGCAGGGGTTCCTCGGGAATAAGCGATTCGGAAATAAGTGAATCAGCCGAAGCGAGTGAAATGAGCGGAGGATGAGGGATTTGAACCCTCGAAAGGTTGCCCTTTACACGCTTTCCAAGCGTGCGCACTCGGCCGCTATGCGAATCCTCCTGGCGGGATCGCTCCCGACTGGCTAAGGGTATAGGTGTAACAACTATCCTTACGCCAGATCCCTCACGCGGCATTACCGCGCTGAACTCCCCCAGGGTAGGAATACAGCAAGGGTAGGCGTGCTCTGATGGGTGCGTGAGGGGTCCCTTAAGTATTGTGAAGTCTGTAAAGATTATGAAGTAATTGGAGCCGAGAAGAGAGGAGTGAATATGTCACTCGCGTTGTATCGCAAGTATCGACCATCTGTATTTGCAGATGTAATCGGACAAGAACATGTAACTGTTCCACTCTCTAACGCACTTACTTCCGGAAAAACTCATCACGCATATTTATTTAGCGGACCACGTGGTTGCGGAAAAACTTCTAGCGCTCGCATCATGGCGCGCTCCCTCAACTGCGAAAAAGGCCCAACACCAACTCCTTGCGGGCTCTGCCAATCCTGTAAAGATTTAGTTGCAAACGGTCCGGGTTCACTCGATGTTATTGAACTCGATGCTGCCACTCACGGGTTAGTTGACGATGCGCGCGATCTGCGCGATAAAGCATTCTTTGCACCAGTACAAAGTAAGTACAAGATTTATATCATCGATGAAGCACACCAGCTTGGGCCGGGTGCAGCAAACGCACTTCTCAAAGTTGTTGAAGAACCACCTCCTCACGTAATTTTTATCTTCGCTACAACTGAACCAGAAAAGTTGATTTCAACTATTCGTTCACGTACTCACCACTATCCATTCCGTTTAGTTCCACCTGGAATCTTGGCCGAACACCTTGAAAAGATTTGTAAAGAAGAAGGCGTAACCGTTGCTAAGGGAGTTATTCCACTAGTTGTTCGCGCTAGCGGTGGCTCAGTGCGTGATGCGCTTTCTGTGCTTGGCCAATTACTAGCAGGTGCTGGCCCAGATGGAGTTAGCTACGAAATCGCAATCCAACTACTCGGCTTCACCGACGACGCATTACTAGACGATGCAGTTGATGCACTCGCCGCACGCGATGGTGCAACGTTATTTAAAACAGTAGATCGCGTAATCGAATCCGGCCACGACCCACGTCGCTTTGCTGGTGACTTACTCGAACGTC
>CAZLTK010000011.1:13048-18272 GCA_964562535.1 uncultured Candidatus Planktophila sp. | reverse complement strand
GTGACATTTCCAGTTTCTTTATTAAGAATTGCACCAACGCGATCGCCTTCAACGAAAGATTCGGCGAGATCGTTCTCAGTTAACCGCTTCATCTCCTCTAACATCCCCATCGCAGTTTCGCGATCGAGTTCGCTAAAGATGGAAGTTCCCAGCACCTTCTCGGTTTGGAAGAGGTCGAAGAGGCAGAATTCGATATCGCGCAGGTTGGCGTTGTAATGGCTCATGGGCAAATAATGCTACCCACCAGTAACTTACGCAAGCCCTAACTAAGCGTTTCTACCGCGGTCAGATAGGCTCACGCCGTGCTTCTAAGTGATCGCGATATCCGCTCTGAAATCAACGCCGGCCGCGTTGCCGTCGAACCATTTGAAGAGGCGATGATCCAACCTTCATCAGTTGATGTCCGCCTCGATAAATTCTTCCGCGTCTTTGAAAACCATAAGTACTCAGTTATCGATCCATCGATCGAACAAGCCGAGCTAACTCGCGAAGTCGTCGCCGAAGATGGTGAAGCATTTATCTTGCACCCAGGCGAATTCGTTCTCGCCAGCACCTACGAAATCATCACCTTGCCCGATGACATTGCTGGCCGCCTCGAAGGAAAATCTTCACTCGGTCGCCTTGGTTTACTTACACATTCAACTGCCGGCTTTATTGATCCAGGATTTTCTGGACACATCACCCTTGAACTCTCTAACGTGGCGAATCTGCCGGTAAAACTTTTCCCAGGAATGAAGATCGGTCAGCTCTGTCTAATCAAACTTTCGTCTCCTGCTGAGCATCCATACGGCAGTACAAAATATGGCTCTAGATATCAGGGCCAACGCGGACCAACTGCAAGTCGCTCCTTCCTGAATTTCCACCAAAGCAAGATCAAGTAATCCACCACCGATCCACAAGCTAACCTGTAATGGGAATACATCCTTAACTTAAGGGGTTGAATTAATTATGGAAATCATTATCGCGCTCGCAGTTGTCGGTCTACTCGTACTTTTCTTCGTTGCTCAATACAACCGACTTATACGCTTAAATATCAGCGTCGATGAATCATTTGCTCAGATCGAAGTGCAGTTAAAGCGTCGCTCTGACTTGATCCCAAATTTAGTTGAAACGGTAAAAGGTTATGCCGCGCACGAACAAGGCACCTTCGATGCCGTTGTTACAGCGCGCGCTAAGGCGACCACTGCTTCAGGCGTTGCCGATGTTGCAGCCGCTGACGGAGCGTTGACGCAAGCGCTCCGCGGTTTGCTCGCAGTTGCTGAGGCTTACCCAGATCTCAAAGCATCATCAAACTTCTTATCTTTACAAGAAGAACTTTCAACAACTGAAAATAAAGTTGCCTTCTCGCGCCAGTTCTACAACGACAATGTTCGCAACCTAAACACTGCTGTAAAAACCATCCCGACTAGCTTTTTCGCAGGTTTTGCAAAGGTTACAGAGCGCGAATTTTATGAAGTTACCGATCCTCAAGATCGCAACGTTCCAAAGGTAACTTTCTAAGAAACAATGGCAACAAATGATTTTCGCGCCCAACAGAGCGCAAATAAAGGAAAGACTTATTTCCTTCTTGCCTCAATGGGTTTACTCACCGGTCTAGTTGCATATGCAGCGCTAACTTACTTTGGCGCTGGCACATCAACTTTCATGGTGCCACTTGCGGTTGGTATATCTTTGATAGGCGTTTGGGGTTCGTATTACGGCTCAGACAAATTAGTTTTAAAGATGACTGGCGCTAAGTTAATTCAGCGTGAAGATAACCCCGAACTCTTTAACGTCATAGAGGAAGTTGTTGTCGCAAGTGGACTACCAATGCCACAGGTTGCAATCGTGGTCGACACTGCGCCAAATGCATTTGCAACAGGGCGCGATCCCGATCACGCACTAATTGCTTTCACTACGCGCATTCTTGAAGTCATGGATCGTGACGAACTGCAAGGAGTTATCGCCCACGAGATGGCGCACGTTGCCAACCGTGATACTTTAGTTTCAGCAGTTGCTGCAACAACGGCAGGTGCTATTGCAATTTTGAGCGATTTCCTAATGCGCATTATGTGGTTTGGTGGCGGGCGTCGCGATCGCGATAGCAACGCCAACCCAATCATGTTGGTAATTTCACTCTTCGTTTTAATCCTGGCGCCAATTGCGGCAACGCTACTTAAGAGCGCAATTTCACGCCGCCGCGAATCACTAGCCGATGCAACAGCGGTTTCATTTACTCGCAACCCTGCTGGACTTCGCAAAGCACTCGAAGTACTTGCCGCAGATTCAACGGTTGTGCATCAGAAATCAAATGCGGTTGCTCATATCTGGATTGAATCACCGCTAGATGGCAAGGCAGTTTCTAAGATGTTCTCTACCCACCCGCCAATCGAAGAGCGCATTTCAACTCTGCGCGCGATGGAGTCTTTGGGAAGTTAAGAATTAACCTGAAATTAACAGGTAGATTCTTGAAACTCGAAAGGCCAAGGGTTAAGTTTTTGACTGCCAGATCGGCACTTCCCGGATAGGCAAGATAATGGATATACGCGAAATAAATGAAAAGCGTTACGAAATAGCGGCAAGCCAAACATCATCGGTAATGCTTGTTGGTTTGTTTTCCAACTTGGGTATTTTTGCAATCACAGCTTTTGCTGACCTTTCGCCCGATGTTCAAACCAACTGGAAAGTCATCGCTAGCATCATCGAAGCATTCTTCTTAGTGTTTGCACTAGGCGTATTTGGCGATATCGCGGCCTATGTCAAAGATATTCCAAAGAGCGAAGATTCGCAGTGGAATAGAAATGCCCGGAAAGCTCCACCAGAGATCTTTATGGTGATTACCGCAATTGGAATCATCGCCCTGTGGTATTTCCAAATTAGCGCGATAGGCGCTTAGAGATCTAAATGAATGAGGGCTGGGGCGCTACGCCTCAGCCCTTTTTCAACTCACTATTAAGGCGCTAAAGGAAAAAAGAGGGTAAATGTGGCGCCTTGGCCCGGCTTTGATTCAACACTTACCTCGCCAGCATGGGCGCGCATAACCGCATCAACAATTGAAAGTCCTAAACCTGTTCCCTCACCATCGGTGCGAACACGCGAAGCATCAGCGCGATAGAAGCGCTCAAAGATGCGCGCTTGATCTGCATCCGTTAAACCAGGGCCGTTATCTGCAATGCGTATACGAACCCCATCGGTATCTTGTTTTAGTGAGACATCTATAACCGTTCCGGCAGGTGTATGTGTACGCGCATTGGCAAGTAAGTTTGCGACAACTTGATGAATTCGATCTTTATCGCCAAGTGCGTAAATTTCTTCAGCTTGCTCATCAAAGTTAACGATGTGATTTTGTCCGGCGGCGCGTGCAGAAGCAACTGCATCAGAGACAATTTGTGTGAGATTAACCGGATCTGATTTCATCTCTCGCGATTGATCAAGGCGAGCCAAGAGCAGCAGATCCTCTACAAGTGAACCCATCCGCTTTGATTCGTTCTCGATACGGCCGATTAACTCTTTCGTCTTCTCTTCACCAGTAACTGCTCCCTGGCGGTGGAGTTCGGCAAAGCCGCGGATAGCGGTAATTGGTGTGCGAAGTTCATGTGAAGCATCGGCAACAAAACGACGTAGTTTGCTCTCACTTTCTAAGCGCGCAGCGAATGATTCTTCAATGCGGCCCAACATCGTATTTAACGTACTTACCAAGCGACCAACCTCAGTATTTGGTTTTACATCTGGCAGACGCGCAGTGAGATCCCCTTCAGCAATGCGTTCGGCAGTTGCCTCAACATTGGCAAGCGGCTTAAGTCCAACGATAATCACTTTGCGCGAAGCCAGTGCGATGAAGAAAATCATCACAAAGCCAATCAAAATAAATAAACCTTGCAAGCGAGCCAGGATTCGATCGATATCTTCAAATGAATGTGCGACAACTACGCGTCCAAAACCAGAAGGAAGAGTTCGGGAGAGAACTCGGAAATCATGTTCGTCGGTTTCAATAGTGAATGGGCGATCCCCATATTTAGCGGTCTTTTCCGGCGTAATCGCGTTCAAATAACTAGTTATCTCGGTCGCATTTAAATCTCCGCCAATTTGGCCTATAACTATTCCTGCAGGTCCGATCAAAGTCACTGAAGTTGCTGATGGAATGCTGCGCAGTGGACGCATCTGCATTGAACGAGCTTCGCCGCCATCGAAATCATCTTCATCAGATTCGATCCCTGCACTGTCTAACCGCGGAATAGAGCCGCCAGCAATACTTAAAAGTTCGTTATCTACTTCTTGAGTTAAGTAAGTTCGAAGTAACGATTGAGCGGCGATATCAGATGCCACAACACCTAGCGTAGAAAGCAGAACCACACCTAGGGTCAGGCGGTTGAGCAGACTCCAGCTAGAAAAGGATGGCATTCCTCATACTACTTCGCTGCAGGCAAACGTAGGCGGTAACCAACGCCGCGAACAGTGTGAATAAGGGGTGGATCGAAGATATCGATCTTCTTGCGTAGGTACGAGATGTAAGTTTCAACTATTCCGGCATCACCGCGGAAATCGTATTGCCATACATGATCAAGGATTTGAGATTTAGAGACAACGCGATCAGCGTTAATCAACAAGTAACGCAAAAGTTGAAATTCGGTTGGAGACATTTCGAGTAATACTCCACCACGTCGAACTTCGTGAGTAGCCTCATTGAGCTCGAGATCAGCAAAGCGAATCTTTTCATCATCAGTATTAATTTCTGCAACACCGATACGTCGCAATAGTGCACGCAAGCGCGCGACAAGTTCTTCCAAACTAAATGGTTTAGTCATGTAATCATCGCCACCGATTGTTAAACCAGCGACTTTATCTTCCATGCCATCTTTAGCGGTTAAGAAAAGAACTCCAATATTTAAACCTTCACTGCGCAATTGGCGACAAACTTCAAAACCATCTGAATCTGGAAGCATCACATCGAGTACGACTGCATGGGGCTTAAATTCTTCGGCCACGGTTAACGCTTGAGAGCCGGTTGCAGCGGTACGAACATCAAAACCGACAAAGCGCAGGCTGGTTGAGATTAAGTCGCTAATACTGGATTCATCATCAACTACGAGAATTCGGTAGTTGGTGTTATCAGAGCTCTTAGGCATGTCCTGAGAATGCTCTCATGTCCTGAGAAAAGACTGAGAAAAGGTGTAAAAAGAAGGGTTATTCGGCTAACGCTAGCGCCATTTACTCAGGCGATGACGCTTCGCTCTATCGCCATTTA
>CAZLTK010000011.1:0-12948 GCA_964562535.1 uncultured Candidatus Planktophila sp. | reverse complement strand
GCGAGGCTGAATCCAACCCCAATAAAGCTAAAGCCGATAATCATGTTCCATGCGCCGATACCCGGAATTGGGTAGGTGGTCTGGCTTACGTAGAAAACGACGATCCAGAAGAGGCCGATTAGGAAGTTGGCGACCATAACTGGAGCAAGCCAACTTGGGCTCTCGATTGGGCCGTGTGGCTCAGCGTCAAAGATCTGCTCTTCATGAGCGTGCTTTTCTTGAACCTTTTTACGCAATTTCGACTTTGGCATAGGTAGAAGGCTACATGGAAAATGCGATCCTGGAAACTGCAGCACTGAAAACAACAAATCTGGAAACTACACGCCTGCCAACCCTGCAAGAATTGCCCCATGTCCCGCATCCTCGTTATCGATAACTACGACTCGTTCGTATTTAACTTGGTGCAATACCTTGGTCAACTTGGCGCCGAATGCATCGTTAAGCGAAATGACGAAGTAAGCGTCGAGGAAGCCGGCGAATATGACGGAGTACTTATCTCTCCAGGGCCAGGCACTCCAGAAGAGGCCGGCATCAGTATCGCGATGATCAAATACTGCGCAGATAAAAACATTCCACTCTTTGGCGTTTGCTTAGGACATCAAGCAATTGGTGTGGCATTTGGCGCGACTGTTTCTCGCGCACCAGAGTTACTGCATGGAAAAACTTCACAAGTGTTACACGAAGGGAAAGGTGTTTTAACAAGCCTTCCATCACCATTTACGGCAACTCGTTACCACTCACTAGCAGTTGAACGCGACACTGTTAGTAGTGAATTAGAGATTACAGGTGCAACAGAATCTGGCGTTGTTATGTCGATGCGCCATAAAACCTTGCCTATTGAAGGCGTGCAGTTCCATCCCGAATCAGTACTGACTGAACACGGACATTTAATGCTCGCTAATTGGTTAACACAATGCGGAGATAAAGACGCGCTCGCAAAGTCAGTGGGCTTATCTCCGGTTGTTGGTAAGCGCGCTTAAATTACGGCGCTTTATTAATTGTAATTGTTACTGGCTTGCCAATGGTTTGAGTGGTGCCCGCATCAGGTGCTTGTCTAATAACAACGCCAACTGCTTGCGCTGCATCGTAATCATTAAATTCGCGAACTAAGAAGCCAGCTTGAATCAAAAGTGTTTTTGCCTGGATCGCTTCAACACCAATCAAATTAGGAACTTCAACTTCACCGCTTGCGATAGTTAATACAACTCCTGCACCCGCGGTGATTGTTGATCCTGGTTCAGGAAGAACACTCAAAACAGTTCCTTGCGCCTCATCAGATGGCGCAGCTTCAGTTCGGGAAATAACTAAACCCGCCGCAGCAAGTGCGGTACGCGCATCAATTAAAGACATTCCAACTAAATCATCCGGCACGATCGCATCACCTGGACCATCGGAGATTGTTAGCGTTACTGCAGAACCCTTGGTTGCTTGCGTAGTCGCAAGTGGAATTTGGCTGGCAATTCGATCTTTAGGGATACGTGGATCATGGGCACGCTGCACAGTGACGGTGTAATCACCTAAAAGCGCCCGCGCTTGATCTTCGGTAAGGCCAACCACATTAGGGATTTCATTGCCTAGCGATGGAGTTGAACCGCCGTTTAGCGAAAGACCTACAACGGCAAGAACGCCAACTAACAAGAGCGAAATTCCAGAGATGATCGCGATGCGGCGAGAAACAATTGGTCCGCGTGCAACTTTTGTTGAGATATTTTCACCGGCGCGAATTTTATTTAAATCTTCGAGCATCGCTCGGGCAGAAACATATCTGTCTTCTGGTTTCTTAGATAAAGCAACCTCCAACATAACCTCAACGCTTTCGGGAAGATCTGGTTGCAGTTGGCGAGCTGGAGTTAAATTTCCTGATACATGTTGGTAGGCGATTGAAACTGGCGTCTCTCCCGTAAATGGGGGACGACCAGTTAGTAATTCGTATAACAAACAACCAGTTGAATAAATATCTGTCGGAGTATCTGCGACTTCACCTAGTGCTTGTTCAGGAGATAAGTACTGTGCAGTGCCGACCACGTTCCAGGTGCTCGTTAAAGTTGCACCAAGATCGTCCATCGCGCGCGCAATTCCGAAATCCATCACCTTTACATCGCCACCGTCGGTGATCATCACATTCGCTGGCTTGATATCGCGGTGAACGATGCCGCGTTGATGTGAGTAATCAACGGCTTCTAAAATCCCCGCGCCAATTTCAAGTGCGCGATCAAGCGGCAACCGCTCGCCACCGTGAATTAGTTCGCGAAGTGTGTGGCCAGAGACAAGTTCCATAACAATGTACGGCGCAGGTTCTTCGCCTGAGTCATAAACGGCAACAACGCCAGGGTGGTTTAAGCCAGCGGCAGCTTTCGCTTCTTTACGAAAGCGCGAAACAAATGTTGGATCTTTGGCGAGGTCACTACGCAGAATCTTTACGGCAACTTCGCGAGATAAGCGTTGATCCTGCGCGATATAAACATCGGCCATTCCGCCGGTGCCGATCATGGCTCCGAGTTGGTAGCGGCCGCCCAAAATTTTATTCATCATGGTTTTGCCGCTCCTAACTTTTCTATTTGGGTGGAACTTTCTTCGACAATATCAGCGATTACTATCGTGACGTTATCTGGTGCACCATTTATATAAGTCGCATCGATCAAGGCATCGACTGCATCGGCGGCACCCTTGCCTTTAATAAGAGTTTTTATCTCTTTCTCGGTGAGCACACCACTTAAGCCATCGCTGCACAGTAGGTAGCGATCCTGAACTTTTCCTTCGAAAACGTGAAGTGATGGCTCAAGATTTCCCTCACCCATCAGAGCTTGGGTCAACATAGATCGTTGGGGATGCACCAACGCCTCTGATTCAGAGATAACCCCTTTATCCAATAACTCTTGCAGAACGGTGTGGTCGGCGCTGAGCTGCTCGAGGGTATTTCCACGGAGACGATAAGCGCGGGAATCTCCGATATGGAGCAAAGAAACTTCAGTACCACTTATGAATAGAGAGGTAAGAGTTGTTCCCATCCCAGCAAGGGCTGGTTCATCGCTTGCGACGGCGCGAATCTGCGCATCGATAGTGTGTAGAGAATTTAAATAAAGATCGCTCGCCGAATCAACATCAATATTTTCAGCGGTAAAAGTTGGTGCAATTTCTGAGAGCGTATTTATTGCAACGCTCGATGCAACTTCACCACCTGCGTGGCCACCCATACCATCGGCAACCGCGATTACTTGCGAACCGATAAGCGCCGAGTCCTCGTTACCGTTGCGCACCAAACCTAGCGCTGAACGCGCGGCGCATTGGAAGTACAAAGCCTTCATGGCGCTTAGCCTACCCAAGCCCATTGGTACTGGGGTATTGATGTTAATCTCGAACTATGAAGATCTACGCTCACCGCGGGGCATCTCATGACTTTCCTGAGATGACTATGGTCGCCTATGAAAACGCAGTCAAGCAGGGCGCCGATGGTTTCGAATGCGATCTGCGCCTGACTAAAGATGGCGTAGCAGTTCTTTGGCACGATGCAGATTTAAAGCGCCGCGCAAATAATGCCGCCGTAGTTCACGAATCAACATATGCGCAGTTGGTAGCGATCTATCCGCAGATTGTCACACTTGATCAATTTATAGATTTCGGAATTACCGAGAAGAAATCTCTATTGCTGGAAACTAAACATCCAGTTCCTTCACGTACTGAAATTGAAAACCATGTGGTTCAGAAATTACATAAAGAAGCTAAGCGAATTGAAAAAGCAGGTATTGATATAACGGTTATGTCTTTCTCTTGGTTTGCAGTCGAGCGTGTTAAACAACTTGATAAATCGATTGCGCTGACTTATTTGATTCGTGAAACAACTCCGCGACTATCTGTAAGATATACATCCGCGCATTCAATTGGCCCTAGCATCTCGCAATTACGTAAAAAGCCAGCGCTAGCACAGCAGATTAAATCGGCCGGCAAGAAGTTAAATGTCTGGACCGTTGATGAACCATCCGACATCATCTTGTGTCGCCATCTCGGGGTCGATAATTTGATTACCAATCGCCCCGCTTTTGCGCGTGAGGTACTTGCCTCCAATTAATTACTGGAAATCATCGGCTATGGAGCGGGTATCCTTAGCAAGTGAGCGCCGCAGATAGCCATAGATTCGCCTATTTAGGTCCGGTGGGTACCTTCACTGAGGCTGCGCTAAATAAGATCACCTGCGATTCAGATGTAAAAATTCCTTACGCAAATGTCACTGCCGCACTTAACGCGGTTCGCTCCGGCGAAGTTGACTATGCCCTTGTACCAATTGAAAATTCTGTGGAAGGCGTTGTCGCACGCACTCTTGATGAACTCGCCACGGGGGACCCCCTAACAATCTCTGGCGAAGTAACCTTGCCGGTCACCTTCGCCTTTATGACTAAGCCAAGTGCAACAGAAATTAAAAGAATTGGTACCCACCCACATGCTGAGTCACAGTGCCGCAGCTACATCGCTAAAAACTATCCGCATGCAGAAGTTGTTCCCACAAACTCCACATCTGCCGCCGCCGAGTTGGTAAGTAAGGGCGAGCTTGATGCAGCGATCGCCTCAAGCGTTGCAGCAGAGCACTTCGGCTTAGAGATCCGTGCCGACGATATTGGTGATAACTCAGGAGCGGTTACTCGCTTTATCGCAGCCCAAAAACCGGGATGGGTGCCTGAACCTACTGGTGATGATCGCACCTCAATGGCGGTCTTTATCGATATCGACCACGCTGGAGCGCTGCTTGAAATCTTGCAGGTATTTGCCAAGCGCAACGTCAACTTAACTTTTATTCAGAGTCGCCCTACTGGCCGCGAACTTGGTCACTACCATTTCATTATTGATGTCGAAGGACATATCAACGACGAAGCAGTCGGCGGTAGCGTCGCCGAACTCCGTGAGATTTGTGATGACATTAGATTCTTAGGCTCTTACCCACGAGAGGTGCGTTAAAGCATGATCGATATCAAACTCCTTCGCGAGAATCCAGATCTAGTTCGCGCATCACAAAAAGGTCGCGGAGAAGATGTCACGATCGTCGATCAAGTACTTGCTATCGATGATGTGCGACGTGCTGCAATTACCGAATTCGAAACTTTACGCGCTGAACAGAACACGCTTTCCAAGTCAGTAGGCGCTGCAAAAGGCGATGAAAAGGCTGCTTTATTAGAGAATGCAAAGGCGCTGGCGGATAAAGTGAAAGCGGCCGATGCGAAGCGCGCTGAAATCGAAGCCAAAGCGAATGCGCTGGTCATGCAACTTTCAAACTTACTGGACCCAGAAGCGCCAATCGGTGGCGAAGCAGATTTCGTAACGATTGAACACGTTGGCACACCACGCGATTTTGCGAAAGATGGTTTTGAAGCAAAAGATCACGTTGAACTCGGGAAATTACTTGGCGCAATTGACACTGAACGTGGCGCAAAAGTTTCTGGTTCTCGTTCATATTATTTAACTGGCGTTGGTGCGATGCTGGAATTTGCGCTTGTTAACTACGCGATTCAAAGCGCGCTAAAGGCGGGATTTACTCCAGTTATTCCACCAGTGCTTGTAAAGCCTGCTGCGATGGAAGGTACCGGTTTTCTTGGACAAGCAGCTGAAAATGTTTATCACCTTGAGAAAGATGACGCCTACTTGGTGGGCACTAGCGAAGTTCCACTTGCTGCATTCCATATGGATGAAGTGCTTCCAGTAGATAAATTGCCGATACGTTACGCCGGATATTCAACTTGTTTCCGCCGTGAAGCTGGAAGTTACGGAAAAGATACTCGCGGAATTATCCGAGTACACCAATTCGATAAAGTTGAAATGTTCTCATTCTGCAAACCCGAAGATGCCAAGGAAGAACATAAACGTTTACTACAGTGGGAGAAAGATTTTCTAAATGCGATGGAGATTCCATTCCGCGTAATCGATGTGGCATCTGGTGATCTTGGATCAAGTGCAACGCGTAAATTTGATATCGAAGCCTGGATACCTACGCAGAATGCATATCGCGAAGTTACAAGTACCTCTAACTGCACCGAGTTCCAAGCCCGCCGCTTAAATATTCGCTATAAAGATGCTGATGGCACAAAGGCAGTAGCAACGCTAAATGGCACCTTGGTTGCGATTCCTCGCATGATCGTGGCGATACTTGAGAACCACCAAAATGCGGATGGCACAGTAAATGTGCCTGCTGCTTTGCAACCATTTCTTGGCACCAAGCGATTTGAGCTTGTGTGAGCGATCGTCGCCCAAAGTTAATTGCAACAGATTTAGATGGAACGATCGTTCCGCACGATGAAGCAATTTCACACCGCACAATCGCGGCTTTTACCAAGGCGCGCGATCTCGGCGTAGAAATATTCTTTGTAACCGGCCGCCCACCGCGTTGGATGGGTGATGTGCGAGAAGCATTTGATTTTGGTTCTGCAATTTGTTGCAATGGTGGACTTCTCTACGATCTCCACAATGATAAAGTTTTAGAACAGTGGATGATTCAGCCAGTTGAACTACAAAAAGCAGTTGATATCTTGCGCGTAACTATTCCAAATGTTTCATTTGCTGTTGAATCAAATGATCACTTCCACCGCGAGAAGGCATATATTCCGCGTTGGGATGTCGGTATGGATGATGTTGGTGTTGACACAATAGACACAGTTACAAATCGTCCGGCGCTTAAATTATTAGCTCGTCTTTCACAACAAGAAATTTCGGCAGATGAAATGCTGGCTTTAGCAACGCCTGCGCTTCAAGGCGTTGTAAATGTTACGCATTCGGCAAATAACGATTCACTGCTTGAAATTTCTGCCCTTGGTGTTTCCAAAGGTGAAACGCTTGCCATGATGGCTGCGCGTATCGGAATTTCTGCCGAAGATTGCGTCGCCTTTGGTGATAACCCAAATGATTTCTCAATGCTGCAATGGGCGGGTCGCTCGTATGCAATGATCGATGGACATCATGCAGGACCTGCAAATGCCAAAGATGTGGCACCGCCTCATAACCAAGATGGCGTCGCGATCGTTATTGAACGACTACTCGAACTACCTCAGTAATTAGCGCCGATTTTTAATGCCTTCCAACTTCGGGTAATCTCTCCCACGGAGGGCTCGCATAGCGGCCGAGTGCACCGGTCTTGAAAACCGGCAAACGAAAGTTTCGTGGGTTCAAATCCCACGCCCTCCGCCATTTTTCTCCTGCTGTGGCTGACTTCATAGCCGCGATGCGGTCAACCATCTGGCGAGTTTTGCCTGAGAAGCGGACACTTCTCCTTAAGCAGAAACAATCCTTCACTAGGGTTAAAGCAGCTAAAAGGGGTAGAAATGTCGGGAGTCTTTTCTCCAACACGCGCCAAGATTAAAGAGCGCACGCTTCGCACAGATAAATGGTGGTTGCAACCAGCAATTACCTTCGGAGTTTTAATGAGCTTCATCGTCTATGCAACATTCCGCGCATTCGAAGGTGCGAACTACTACAAAGATCATTTGATCTCTCCTTTCTATTCTCCATGTCTTTCCGAAGCGTGCGTACCTGAAGCAACGCTTTTTGGTTGGACTCCAGTTAGCGCAGAAATTTTTAACTTCGCACTTTCACCAGCGTTGATTATTTTGATCTTCCCACTTGGTTTCCGCATGACCTGCTACTACTACCGCAAGGCTTATTACCGAGCATTCTGGTTATCACCACCAGCATGCGCCGTTGCTGAACCACACAGCAAATACACGGGCGAAACTCGCGCACCTCTTATCTTGCAGAACGCCCACCGTTGGTTCTTCTACGCAGGTTTGGTATTTAACGTAATCCTTACTTACGACGCAGTGATTTCGTTTAAGAATGTAGAGGGCGAATGGGGCCACATGAGCGTCGGCTCAATCGTTTTAACCTTGAGCGCAACAATGCTCTGGTTCTATTCATTGTCATGTCACACCTGTCGTCACACAGTTGGTGGACGTTTGAAGCACTTCTCTAAGCACCCAATTCGTTACAAGCTTTGGAGTTGGGTTTCAGTACTAAATCATTCACATCAGCAATTTGCTTGGTATTCACTTGCCGCAGTTGCCTTTGCCGATATCTATGTCCGCCAAGTTGCAACTGGCGCCTGGACCAACTTCTACTTCTTCTAAGGGATGCCGACTGATATGACAAACGCTCTAGAACGTCACAAATACGATGTCTTGGTAATTGGTGCTGGTGGTGCTGGTCTACGTGCAGCAGTAGAAGCGCGCGAATCAGGTCTGCGCGTTGCAATCATCTGTAAATCACTATTCGGTAAGGCCCACACCGTTATGGCTGAAGGTGGCGCTGCCGCCTCAATGGGTAACGCGAATTCAAACGATAACTGGCAGGTTCACTTCCGCGACACAATGCGCGGCGGAAAGTTTCTTAACCATTTCCGCATGGCAGAACTTCATGCCAAAGAATCGCCAGATCGCATCTGGGAACTTGAAATGTGGGGCGCGCTCTTTGATCGCACCAAAGAAGGAAAGATCAGCCAACGTAATTTCGGTGGACACGAATATCCACGCCTTGCACACGTTGGTGACCGCACAGGTCTAGAACTTATTCGCACAATGCAACAAAAGATCGTTGCACTGCAGCAAGCAGATAAGCGCGACCATGGTGATTATGAATCTCACATCAAAGTTTTTGCAGAACTTACAATCACTGAAATTCTTAAAGAGAGCGGCAAGATTGCTGGAGCATATGGTTATTGGCGCGAATCAGGATCTGAAGTTCTCTTCGAAGCACCTGCAGTAATTATTGCAACGGGCGGCGTCGGAAAGACTTTCAAAATTACCTCTAACTCATGGGAAGGCACTGGCGATGGCCATGCACTTGCTCTGAAGGCCGGCGCAAACTTAGTTGACATGGAGTTTTTGCAATTCCACCCAACCGGAATGGTTTGGCCACCATCTGTTCGCGGAATTCTTGTTACCGAATCAGTTCGCGGTGAAGGCGGAATCCTTACCAATAACAAAGGTGAGCGCTTCATGTTTAAGTACATCCCAGATGTATTTAAAGATAAGTATGCAGATAATGAAGCAGAAGCCGATCGTTGGTATGAGGATCAAGACAATAACCGCCGCCCACCAGAGCTACTGCCACGCGATGAAGTTGCGCGCGCGATTAACTCTGAAGTTAAAGCAGGTCGCGGTACCGAACACGGTGGCGTATTCCTAGATGTTTCAAAGCGACTTTCAGCTGAAGTAATTAAGAAGCGCCTGCCATCTATGTGGCATCAGTTCTACGAACTAGCTGGCGTTGACATTACAAAAGAGCCGATGGAAGTTGGTCCAACCTGTCACTACGTAATGGGTGGCGTGGAAGTTGAGCCAGATACTGCAGCAGCAGTTGGCGTACCAGGGCTCTTTGCCGCAGGCGAAGTTGCCGGCGGAATGCACGGCTCAAACCGTCTTGGTGGTAACTCACTTTCTGACCTTCTGGTCTTTGGTCGTCGCGCCGGAATGGGAGCGGCTGCCTACGTTAAGCAGACAACTGCCACACCGGTATCGGATGCAACTGTTGCGGCAGCGGCTGCACGTATCGAAGCGCCATTTGCACGTAGTGGAGGAGAGAATTCATATTCTCTCCACGCAGAATTGCAGGAAGTTACACATAATTTGGTTGGAATCATTCGTACTGGTGCTGAATTAAAGGAAGCGATCGAAAAAATTGCTGAAATTAGAAAGCGCAGTGCAAATGTTGCGGTAACTGGCGGACGTAAGTTCAACCCAGGATTCCACTTAGCTTTTGACCTCGACAATATGTTGTTAGTTGCCGAAAGCACTGCAAAGTCTGCGATCAGTCGCGAAGAATCACGTGGTGGTCACACACGTGATGACTTCCCAGGAATGGATTCAGGTTGGCGTCAGTACAACCACATCTCATCATTCGATGGCAACCAAGTAAATGTGCGCAAGCAAGCGCTGCCATTTATGCCTAAGGAACTCTTCGACCTCTTTGAAGTCGATGAACTTAAGAAGTACATGACACCGGAAGAAATTGCGAAAGGCGGTTCCAACTAATGGCGCGCAAAATAAATCTTCGCATCTGGCGAGGAGACTCAACTAACGGTGGACTTCAAGATGTTCAGGTTGAAGCCAACGAAGGCGAAGTAGTCCTCGATGTAATTCACCGCGTACAAGCGACCCAAATGGGCGATCTTGCTGTGCGTTGGAACTGTAAGGCTGGCAAATGCGGATCATGTTCTATGGAGATCAACGGCAAGCCACGTCTGGCATGTATGACACAAGTTGCTGCCTACGGTGAAGACGAAACAATTACCGTTACTCCACTTCGTGCATTCCCAGTTATTAAAGACCTTGTAACCGATGTCTCCTTTAACTATAAAAAGGCGATGGAGATTCCGGCATATGCACCACCTGCTGATTTAAAGCCTGGTGAAGCACGTATGGAACAAGTAGATGTCGAGCGCTCACAAGAGTTCCGCAAGTGCATCGAATGTTTCTTATGCCAAGACACATGTCACGTAATCCGCGATCACGAAGAGAATAAGAAGTCATTTGCTGGCCCACGATTCTTTATTCGCATCGCAGAACTAGATATGCACCCACTTGATATCTTGAAGAACCGCAAACGCACTGCGCAAGAAGAGCACGGCCTTGGGATGTGTAACATCACCAAGTGCTGTACTGAAGTCTGCCCAGAGCACATCAAGATCACCGATAACGCAATTATTCCTATGAAAGAACGCGTTGTAGATATTAAGTACGATCCAGCACGTATGTTCGCGGGTCTTCTCAAGCGAGAGAAGCGCAACTAAGCCATGAAGTCACTGCTACTTGTCGCGATCGGCGGCGTAGCAGGAACCTTAGTTCGCTTTGGCCTATCTGTTGCTATCCCAGATGATCGCAACGGAACGCTTGCGGCAAACTTATTAGGAGTTGCTTTAGCTAGCGGCCTCTTGGTTTTAATGGAACGTCGTGGGGTTACTGAACTTCGACATTTACTTCTGCCCGGATTCTGTGCTGGTATGACGACATTCTCTGCAGTTACCGTGCAGGTTGTTGAACCTATTTCAGGCGGCTTTCTATTCTTAATCGAAAACATTGTTCTAAGCCTGCTAATCGTGCTTATTGTTCTGCCAGTTAGCCGTAGGTTAATTCCGGTGCGCTTATGAATACCTTATATGTGATTCTTGGCGCCGCAGTTGGCGCACCCGCGCGCTTTGCGATTGACCAATACATTCGCCGCTACACCAGCAAGCCTTACGGAATCTTTCTCGTAAATGTCATTGGCTCATTTGTAATTGGCCTAACCTTTACTAAATCTGAAACCATTTACGATTTATTGGCCGTTGGCTTTGCAGGCGCATTTACAACCTGGTCAACGTTTATGCTCGATGTTTACTTAGGATTTGAGTTAAAGCGCTATCGCGAGATAACCATCAACTTGGTTATGTCACTCGGCTTTGGGCTAGCTGCCGCTTACTTAGGCTTACAGATAGCTGGTTAATTAACCGAGGATTGAAGCCATCCAAGCTTCAATTGCATCAGGATGGCGCGGAATATCTTCACTTAAGTTGCGGCAACCATCGGCAGTAACAATGACATCGTCCTCAATACGAATACCAATTCCACGGTATTCCGGTGCAAAGAGTTCGTCATCAGGCTGGATATAAAGACCTGGTTCAACTGTTAGCACCATTCCTTCTTGCAGAACGCCATCGCGATACATATCTTGACGCGCATGTTCGCAATCGTGAACATCCAAACCTAAATGATGGCTTACCCCGTGCAAGGTCCAACGACGGTGGAGACCAACTTCTGGCTTCATAGATTCTTCTGCGCTAACGGTAAGCACGCCCATATCTGCTAAACCTTGAGCAAGAACTCTTTGCGCAGCGCGATTGATCTCTAAGAATTTAACTCCGGGCTTAACTGCTGCAAAACCTGCCTGTTGCGCCTCGTAAACCAACATATAAAGAGCGCGCTGTGCTGGTGTGAACTTTCCATTTACCGGCAAAGTGCGTGTGATATCCGCTGTGTAATACGAATCCATTTCCACGCCAGCATCAAGCAATAAAAGTTCACCATTGCGAACCGCGCCATCATTGCGGATCCAGTGCAGTACGCAGGCATGCGAACCTGCAGCAGCAATTGTTGTATAGCCAATGTCGTTACCTTCTAGGCGGGCGCGACCAAAGAATGCGCCTTCGACAATACGTTCACCGCGTGGGTGATCGGCAGCAGCTGGCATCGCCGCGATTACATCAGAGAAACCGCGGCCGGTTGAATCCACCGCAGCCTGCAATTGAGCGACTTCATATTCATCTTTAATAAGTCGTTGTTCAGATGTAAATGTTTGGAACTCTGCCTCGCGTGCATGAACTGAGATCAACTTATCCATCAACTTATCTTCACCACGGATAAGTAGCGTCTCTTTGCTAAAGCGCAGTAGATCTTCAATTTGATCTACGTTGCGAGTCTCAATCTGATAAACAGTTGCAGCTTCTTCAAGAGTGAAGTGGCGACCCACCCATAGCTCTCCATATTTACGATCTGTGTAGAAAGCATCACTCTCGCGAGTAGAACGTGGATGCAAGTAAAGATAAGCATCGTGCCCACCTTCTGTCTTTGGCTCCATTACCAAAACTGAATCAGCAACAGCATCTGCGCCTTGGACTCCGCTGTAATAAGCAAAGGCGCTGTGCGGGCGATAGACATACTCGGTGTCATTAGAACGAGTCTTGTAGTTGCCAGAAGGAATTACCAAACGAATATTTGGAAACGCCTCTGACAAAACTTGGCGACGAGTGAAGGCATAAGTAACAACTTCGAGTGGTTGCAGACCGTCGAGATCAGAAGGGGCCCAGCCAGTGCGCATAAATTCTGCGTATTGCGCAGGAGGTGCAACATCGTATGGACGCGCATTCTTTATTTCTGGGGCTTCAACCTTCTCATTCATAAGACTTAGAGTACATAATGAACCTATGAAATTACGAGGGGTTAC
>CAZLTK010000010.1:22526-23692 GCA_964562535.1 uncultured Candidatus Planktophila sp. | reverse complement strand
CTTTCGAGCCCCCCACCAGAATCGAACTGGTGACCTTTTCCTTACCATGGAAATGCTCTACCGACTGAGCTAGGGGGGCAATAGGTAGAGGTGTGAGTGTACGACAGGTGCAGGGAAAGTTGAAAATTAGCGAGCGGGATCAAGCGTGACTTTGCCAGTTGTAGCCCGAGCCAGCATCGCTTGATGAGCCGCTTTTGCCTCAGATAATGCATAAGTTGCACCGATTACAGGTTTTAGCGCACCAGATGAAATCAAAGCAAAGAGCTCAATCAGAACATCGCCGAGCAACTCTTTCTTTCCAAAGCAATGCGCCAACCAGAAACCTGCAACAGTTTTTGTTCCACCCATTAACGCGCCGGGATGAATTGGAGTTGGTGCAGTTCGCGATGCCATTCCGTAGGTGATTAAGCGTCCAAATGGTGCAAGTGCTTCAAGGCTGGCATCGAAAGTTTTCCCGCCAACCATTTCTAAGACGATATCTACTTTCTTTCCACCATTTGCTGAAATCATCGCAGCAGCAAGATCGGTCGAATTTGCATCAACAACTTCATCTGCGCCAAGTGATTTAGCAAGTTCATTCTTTTCGGCAGTTGATGTAACTGCAATTACCTTTGCGCCCCACATCTTGGCAAGTTGAATTGCCAGAGAACCCACGCCACCGGCTGCCGCTTGAACAACAACAGTGTCGCCTTGCTTAACGTGCGCCATGGTTTTCAAGATATGCCAAGCAGTTGTTCCCTGAACAAGCATTGCAACTGCTTGTGCATCTGAAACACTTTCTGGAATATCAACGCACATCGCTTTATGTGCCAGAGCTTTCTGCGCATAGCCCCCGGTGCTAACACTTGCTAGAACCCGGCGACCAGATTGGGTCTTGCCGACAACTTCTAGTCCAGGAATTAACGGTAGCTCTTGCTTGGAAAGATAAGAGTTTTCTGTTTGATGGGTATCGGCATAGTTGATTCCGATACATGAGACATCGATTAACTCTTCGTTTTCACCAGGAGTGGGATCAGCCAATTCAACAAGTTCGAGTACTTCTGGTCCGCCAAATTTCGTTATCTGGATAGCTTTCATTAGTTATCACAGGTGCAGCGTTGGTCGGCAGGCACTCCTTGAAGCGCTTCTTCAATATGTTCGCCGCAACCTGACCAGGTGTATTTACT
>CAZLTK010000010.1:8423-22426 GCA_964562535.1 uncultured Candidatus Planktophila sp. | reverse complement strand
CTCCTTGAAGCGCTTCTTCAATATGTTCGCCGCAACCTGACCAGGTGTATTTACTGCACTTCTTGCATACAACACGTGAACACATTTACTTCTCCCTCGTAGCCGATATCAAATTCTAGCGTTAGAAATACTTGCGGAAAATCTTCTTAAAACGCTTAGTTATACGCTTATTAATTTTTAAGGTCTGGTCTATCGGAGATACCGCCATCACTTTGGCGTGAGCCGGCTCGTCTGGAGTGATTACATCTTTAAGTGCTGGAGAGTTTTGATCTAGTGAATCAGCGATTCGTTCAATATTTGCAACCATCGAAAGTCCACGAATGATCTGTTCTTGGTCAGCATCTTTTGCATCTTCGATCAGTGATTCTGCAAGTGCGGCACCTGCTTCACGAGCATCATCTGTGGCAGTAGTTGTAGTTTCAAAGTCTTCTTCATCATCTATCTTTGATGAGATGGCATAACTTGCCGCAGATAGAGCAACTGCGATCTGTTTCTTGGTCGAATCAGCGATACCTCCGCTTACGGCAGAGTCAAAGAGAGTTCGCGCAATTGTGCGCACCTGAACGAGAGTGTGCTCAATGGCAATGCCTTGAACGTAAACGTCTTCGGCTACATCTTTCTCTGCCGTTGGGAACCATCTGGCATGTCCGCGCGCTTCAACTGATTGGGCACGAATCGCAGGAACTGCTTCCATTAACAACCTTGCTTTAGCTAACCAATTACCCGCTTCTTTCTGGGTGTAACCAGCGGCGACGCCCTCAGACATTTTTGCTAATAGTTCTGCAGCTTTTGCTGAAACATCGGTGATCTGATCAATCGCACGATCAACTGGAGTCTTGGCGTGAGAGAAATACGAAAACACGATTGCAATAGCTGCGCCAATAAGAGTGGAACCTAAGCGGTGCGCAGCGGTAGTTCCACTAATTCCTGGGCCGATAACGATGAGTGCAGTAACCGGGACATTTACCGATGCCACCTCACCTAAGTGAAGTGCGCGCGCAACAACTGCGCAGAAGATAACTGTTAAACCGACTGCGATAAAGCCAAAATCAAAGATAGAGACGTTGATTAAAGCAACGGTTGCACCAATGGCG
Organism: uncultured Candidatus Planktophila sp.; assembly: GCA_964562535.1. Classification (GTDB taxonomy): domain Bacteria; phylum Actinomycetota; class Actinomycetes; order Nanopelagicales; family Nanopelagicaceae; genus Planktophila. The sequence goes on along the minus strand of CAZLTK010000010.1, from coordinate 21,332 downwards.
GTTCCAACTATCTGCCCAAAGCCTTCACGGACTGATTTATGAAGTGAGATGCGGATAGATAAGGTGCAGACAATTGCTGCTACTACCCCGCCATCTTCAATGAGTAGATCTCCAATTTGCCAGGCCACTGCTCCAGCAAGGCCGGCAACGAGTATTTGACGCACCCAAACCCGGCGGTCGGCAAATAACTTCTTTAATTTTTTCCACATGATGTGGCTAAGTTTAGTAGGCGCGCACCAATTCGCACATGCGAGCCGCGTTATCTGCGAGGTTTCCGCGCGAAAGCGCTCCACCAATCAGTAGCGCGCTGTCATTGCCATACATATTTATCATCTCTGGAATTCGCTCTAAACTCATTCCGCCTGCAGGAGCGACAAACATTGGATTTAACTTGCCAAGTTTTTCACGTGAACGCTCTGTTATATCCAGACAATGTTCGCCGTTGAATGCGAATCGTCCACCGATATTTGGGAAGATCGTAATGTCGGCCCCAGCAAGTCTCATCAAAGTGCCCAAGACAATTCCGTGTGAAATTCCCTCTGCTTTGGAGGTTATAAGTGATCCCAACATTGCCGGGTGTCCCTGAATAGGAAGTGCGATCGAGTCATCGGATGCGATTTTGCGTAGTGAATCAAAGCCAGTTATTCCGGGAAGAATTAAAAGCGCCCCTGCACCTAAATCTTTTGCAGTGTGTGCGGCGTCAACTATCTCATCAAATGGAAGATTCAGGCTTGGTGCGTAAACAGATTTTCCGCCGCTAACTTCATTGGCTTCTTTTACTGCGCGAGAAATTAAAGTAACTCGCTCTTTCCATGTTGCCCATGGTTGATTAGCAAGGCTGTGGTCATCTTTGATCAAATCAAATCCCGCTAAGGCTAAGGTGCGGGCCATTTCTGCAAGTGTTTGCGCATCGGATCCCATTGGTTTTAGCGCTGTTGAAACAAGGGGGCGGGTTTCTGCACCAAGTAATTTACGTAATCCGCTGATTCCAAAACGAGGTCCGCTAAATTTCGCGAGGAAAGAATCAGGCAGTTTTAAGCCAACAATTCTTACATTAGGGAATAGCGAAACATTTCCCCAGAGCACATTGAGAAATTGGTTTAGCTCGCCACCAGTTACATCTGGGTTAAAGGAAATCGTGATCAAGTGGCTGGTTTTATCTAAGGATGAGATCTCCTCAACTTTTCCAACCACTTCTTCCTGAATCCAACTTGGAGTTAATTCATAGGGAAATTCGATCGTCTGTTCAGCGCGAATTACATCAGCGATCGACTTTGGGTCTTCGCCAGTGAATTTATAGGTTACGTAGATACGATCCACTAAAGCGCCTCCCCATTTGCCATGGGCAATTATCTACCTAGGAAATGCGGCCGCAACACCACCATCGACAGCAATAACGCTTCCTGTTGTGCGTGAAGATTCATCACTTAAGAAGAATGCTGCGGCACGTGCCACATCTAGGCTTCTTACGCGTGCATTTAGCAGATTTCGAGAGGCATAGAAGTCTTCAAGTTCCTCTGGTTTCACACCATGTGCAGCTGCACGTTGTTCGCGAATACCGCCTTCCCACAATTTGCTGTTATCGAACACTGCGTCAGGATTAATTCCGTTGAAGCGAATTCCAGCGCTTCCACCTTCAAGAGCTGCAATGCGCATCAACTGCAACATTCCAGCCTTGCTAACTGAATATCCACCAAATCCTGCGCCCGGTGCAAATGCGTTCTTGCTCGCGATGTAAACAATCGAGCCACCCATCTTCTGTTTGCGCATTACTTTCATCGCTTCTTTAGTCAACATAAATGCGCTAGAAAGGTTGATATCTAAACCGCGGCGCCATTTTTCAACATCCAAGTCTTCAAGTTTGTCGCTGATACCAATACCAGCATTAATTACAGCGCCATCAAGTCCACCAAAGTGCTTAATGGTTTTTGTAACTGTTGCTTGGACATCTGCCTCTTTCGACTGATCACCCAATACCAATAGCGGCGGATTACATTTATTTTCGGCAAACTCTTTCTCAACTTCTAGAAGTCCTTTTTCTTCGATATCGGCAAGCACTACATGAGCGCCACGTTTCCCGAGTTCAAGAGAAACGCCTCTTCCGATGCCGCTGCCTGCACCTGTAACGATAATGATGTGTCCATCTAGTTGTGCCGGGGCTGGCTTGTTCTTTAACTTAAATAGCTCCATTGGCCAGTAATCAAAACCAAAGATTTCCGCATCAGAGATTGTGTCTCCATCGCCAAATACGTCGATAACGCGAGCTGCAACCTTGTGCGTATGTGACGCAATATCTGCCAGCATCACATTCTCTTTAATTGTGGTTGCGGCAGTAACAGCACCAACGCCAGGCACAATAATTACGCGTGGATCATTTCCGTGGCTTGAATAACCAGCAGGTAGTAATGATTTATTCGCTTCAAAATATGCGCTGTAGTTCTCGCGGAATTCATTGATTCCGGTCTCGGTATCTTCCAAAGTCACTGTTGCTGACTTAGGGCGGATACGCAACATATGGTCTGCGCTAGATGCACCTAGAGCCAAGACCTTCTTCAGATCTGGACGTGATGCAATTTCGGCTAAACGAGTATCTGTTCGAAGCAACTGTTTCTTGCCAAGAGTTCCGCGCAACTTTAGAAGCAAATCCTTTAACTCTTCATCAGGCAGGTCTTGATGTTGAAAGTTTGCCGCTGGTCGTTTATTGAGCGAATCTAAGTATTTATCCGCTAAAGCCACTGCATCAAGAGTCTTTTGGTAACAACGATCTGAATCTTCATCCCAAACAACTAGGCCGTGATGAGCAAGAACTACTCCAGCGTAATCACCTAAACCGCCAACTAACTTTGAAAGTTCAAACCCAGGACGAATCCAATCTACATATGCAAATTCTTCACCGAGTGCTTCACGAACCGCTTTTTCTCCTTGCGAATGATTGGTCAGCGCACAGATCGCATCAGCATGCACATGGTCAATATGTTTAGCAGGAAGAAAACCGTGCAAAAGAGTTTCGATAGATGGACGGCGTGAAGTTGGATCAACCAGCGCTCGGGTTACATAATCAACCATCGTGTCATCATCTAGAGCATCAAAATCGCGTAGTGCTAGTAGTTCCTCGAGGTAAAGCGCTGGGTAATCGCGATCGATCGCGTACTGCATATCTGCGCCAGATCCTTTAACCCAGAGAACTTTCTTAAGCCGACCAAGGTGATCTTTGATTTCTCCTTTACTGGAAGTGTTTCCACCACCGTAAACAACCATCGATTGGTCGGCACCGATCTTCTGTGAACGCGCGACGAGGTCGTGTAATGGCTTTAGATCACTCATAGTGTTTGGCCTTCTGCTATTTCGTAGGATTGTTTCTCGGTTATTACTGCGCTTATGTACTTTGCTGGTGTTACATCAAAAGCTGGATTAAATGTCTTGGAACCGTTCGGTGCGACTTGGATTCCCTTGAAATGGGTTAACTCTTCATCGCCACGTATCTCAATATGTATTTCACTTCCGGTTTTGATGCTGCGATCAACTGTAGATTCTGGCGCAACCACGAGAAATGGAATTCCCGCGGCGTGACAAGCAAGTGCCACGCTTAGTGAACCAATCTTGTTTGCAGAATCACCGTTTTTAGCAATTCGATCTGCACCAATTAGAGCAGCATCGATACGACCGCTCAAGATCGCCATCGCTGCTGCGCCATCGGGTTCGATGCGATAAGGAATTTCTGATTTCATTAATTCCCATGCGGTCAAACGTGAGCCTTGGAGTAGCGGACGAGTTTCATCTGCATAAACCTCTTTAACAAATCCACGCTTATGCATCTCTTTAATGACACCTAGCGCGGTTCCGGTACCGGTTGTCGCAAGTGAACCAGTGTTGCAATGCGTCAAAAGAGTCATTGGCTTGCTGCCCAATTTTTTAATCAGCCAATCCGCGCCGATATTTCCCATATCGGTACTTGATTGCTTATCTTCACTTGCTAACTGGTGGGCTGCGGCAAGAACTGCATCGCGTCCTTCTGGCAAATGTTTACGAATTTTCTCGACAGCCCAGGCTAAGTTAACTGCCGTTGGACGTGCATCGCGAAGTAAATCAAGGTTATGTTCTAACTCTTGCGCGCTGTGACCTTTACGAGCGGCTTCATCGATAACCAGGACGACACCGTAGGCACCAGCAACACCGAGCGCCGGAGCGCCTCTAACAACCAACCTTTGAATTGCATCGATATACGGAGCTAATTCGTCATATGAAATATAGGTTTCAGAGATAGGAATCTGTGTTTGATCGAGCAGAACAATCTTGTTTTCTTTCCAAACAATCGCTTCGAACCCGCTAGACATTTAATGACTCCTTATTCAAGGGCTTGAACTTATCACTTCGCTTCTCAAAAAGTGATTACTAGGCGTAAGAATCCCAATCGCCACCGCTAAGGATTCCGCCATCTATAACAATAGATTGACCAGTTATATATGAAGATGCATCTGTCGCCAGAAAGATTACTGAACCGATGATTTCGTCAGGGTTTGAGAGGCGACCTATCGGAGTTGTTTCATCAAACCATTTCGTGCGGTGGGGTTCGCCCCAAAGTGGCTTAGTGAAATCAGTCTTGATAACTGAAGGCTCGATGCAGTTAACTCGAATTTTATCCTTCGCCCATTCGCGCGCGGTGCTGCGGGTAATTGAAGTTACCGCAGCTTTAGTCGCTGCATAAACCGAGATTGTATTGAAGCTATAACGAGCGCTAAGTGAGCTCATATTTACAATAACTCCACCGCCGGCTGCCTTCATAATCGGATGGGCCGCCTGCGAAATAAAGTAGATCGCCTTCATATTCACTGAAACAATGGCGTTGAAATCTTCTTCGGTTACTTCGCTTATAGGTTTGCGACGATTTATTCCAGCAGTATTGATAACGATATCTAGGCTACCCATAAGCGCATTTGCCTCATTGACCACGCTTGCGCATTGATCTGGGATAGATAAATCAGCTCTAATCGAGAAGGCTTTTCCAGATTTGCCAGAAATGGATTCGCGAACTTCATCGAGTCGTTCTTGATTTAGATCCTGGATAGTTACATCAGCGCCACGCTCGGCAAAGGCTTTAGCAATCAACGCACCCAACGTTCCAGCGCCGCCGGTAATTAAAACGCGCTTCTGTTTAAGATCGAATAATGGATCAAACATTGACTACCCCTGTAACTTCTAAATAAGTAACGCTCTCTGGCGCTAAAGTCTTTGGCTTTAAATCAATTCCAGAGAATTTCACTTCCTGCTTAATAGTACTGAAATTGGCCAGAATAACCTTAGCCTTTTGACCCGAAGTAACGATGAGGCAATCAACTGACTCTGGAAGAGATGAAGCGGTTGGTCTGACATGAGTAAATCCCTTGAGATTCTTGAACAAGCGCCATACTGGAAATTCTTCACCGGGGTTGCTTGCAAAGTTAAGTGGATCTCTACTTCCAGTAGATAGCTCACGTATGCCACGCCATCCTAGAGTTTCGAAGTAAGTCACGGTTGAAATCGATCCTGACTCTGCAAGTGAGCGGATAGACATCGCTGTCCAAGCTTCGGCAAACCAAGTGCGCTGGCGGGCATCAACCGACGATGGCAGAGGAGTATTACTGACATCTTTATCGGGTTGTGTTGCATTTGGGTTGTACCTAGGACGTAGAGTAATTGGCCCAATACTTACTTTTTTGCCTTTGGCAAACCGATGCGCGTTATTGGCGATCGTTTTCTGGGTAGCGGTATTTTGTATAAGAGTTCGATCATCAAATGAGTGCACTTGGGGGTTAATTGAGAAATTAACTTGGTCTACGAAATCCACTGCACCCTGATTGCGGTTGAGTTCGGTGAAGTACAGATCTGTACCACCAATGATTTTCGACTTATCTCCAATTAATCCTTCTGCCGCGTGAATGAAACCAAGTGGTGTTGTTTTATCGCTTGCCGAGAAGATATAAAAAGAACGAATTTGATTCTTTAATTCAGCTATTGGCTGCAGTATTGCTTGAAGTTGCCGCGGGCTATCGGCGGTTATCGCAAGATCAAGATAAATCTTTAATTGCTTAGTTACTAAAAGCGCCTTTTCCACAGTTGAGCGAATTTGAGAATCTCCATTCAGCGCCAGGCGCAGATGTTTAATCGCAAGGTCTTCTAACCCCGCATACTCGCTGATAACAAAGTGAGCAGGATCTTCACTTAGCCCTAAACCAATTTCCGGAAGTTCAATATCTTTGGCGCCAACTGTAATAACCGCGCTTTTATTTTTATTCACTGAATTGACTGAAGTAGTTTCGCCAGAAATTGAGATGGTTATCTTTTGGCTAAGCACCTCCCCCTGACCAACTTGCGCTGGGAAAGGTAGTGAAATTGGTGTGCAATAAGTCTTATATGAGGCATCACTCCAGTTACGGTGATCTTCGGTTTCAAATATCTCGCCTTCAAAGTTAACTGTTGCTACCTGCCCACTTTGCAGCTGATGGCTAATTCCAGATAAATTCGAAAATGGTTGATTAGGTGAAATCTCTTCTGGGAATTTAGATTTTTCAGTAACACCATCTGCCTTGGTTAATTCACAATCACGTCCCGCCAAAGCCGCAACGGGGTGAAGTAAGCAGAGCCCCAAGCGGTTTCTCATAAATGAAACCGCTGTCGATGCGTTAAACCAGTAGGTGATTTCTCCACTTTCCGAGCCAGTTATCTCTAACTCCACAGATAAATCTTTAGCATCGTGCGATCCCTGCGCTTTGATCTTCGCGCTGAACGAACGATCAGCGATCTGCCAAATTTCATCTTTGATAACAAAGGGCCGAGAAGTCCAATTAATATCCTGGAAAACGAGGTAGATCCTTCGAATTACCTCTTCGCTACCGTTACTTATATTCCAAAGACTGCCTTCGGAATATTCCAACGTCAACGGACCAGCAACAAGTTTTCTCATCTATCTACTACTTGAGTAGTGAGCCAACGTTAAAGACTTGGCCTGATTCGGCTGATTCATATGCGCCTAGGGTGATATCTAATAATTTAAGAGTATCTTCGCCGCTGGTTTCCGGAGTTCTGCCGGTCTTCAAGCATTCGATCCAATGCTTATTTACATTTACGACGCTATCTTGAATTCCGTTCCAGGGCTCAGAAGTCCAACCGTGATCCGGAATAACAACAACTTCATTGGTCACAGAAGTTCCCGATACAACTTGAAGATGGTAATCGGCGGAAAGGGTGATTGCTCCCTTGGTTCCCTCAATGATTACGAAGGTTTGCGGATAAGTGCTGTGGTCTGAACGAGTCTCGTAACTAGCATCAACGATGCAACTGGCATCTGCCATATCCATCAATATCGTCGCTGAATCTTCGCCTTTAATTATCGGATTGACTCGATGCGCCGAAGTAAAGATCGTATTTGGTTCACCTATAAAGTAACGCGCAAGATCGAAGAGGTGAACTGCAACGTCAACGATAATCATTCGTTCGCTCTCGACTAGCCAAGATTGTGCCGAATAAACATCGTGCGCAGTTCTAAATGAAATTCGCCCGAAGAACGGGCGTCCAATGACGCCGCTATCGATAATCTCTTTGATTTTTCGCATCGGGGTCTGGAATCTAAAATTCTCGTGAACCATAAAGGGCAAGCCTTTATCTGACATCGCCTTAACCATTGACTTTGCATCAGCCATATCCCAAGCAAGTGGTTTCTGGCAGATTGCGGCAACGCCATGTTTAGCCGCTAGTTCGACCATATATTTATGAGTTGGTGGAGTCGTTGCGATATCAACGAAATCTAAATCTTCATTGGCAAATAGCTCTTCTGCACTTTGGTAAGCCTTGCCACCGAAATTCGCAGCAGCCAACTTAGCTTTTTCAAAATCAACATCACAAGTTGCAACAAGTTCTACATCTGGATTTTGGCTCCATGCATGGAGGTGGTTCTGGGCAAAGAAGCCACATCCAATTAAGGCATATCTATATTTCTTCTGGGTCATAGCGCGATTTCTCTACTTGGGTCTGTAATCCACTCGCTCCAAGAACCAACATACATTTTGCTTCCCGTAAAACCAGCATGCTCCATTGCTAAAACATTTTGTGCAGCAGTTACGCCAGAGCCACAATAGAAAATTGTGTTATCGGCGCTAACACCATTGGTAAGTGATTCGTAGTGCTTTTTTAACTCAGACTTGCTCTTAAAGAGCCCTTGCGCATCTGTAATCTCAGCGCGATCTGCCAGACCAGCACCAGCGATATGCCCACGTACAGGGTCATAGTATTTTCCGCCACCGTGATATCCCTCTGCTCCTCTGGAATCAAATACACAGTAATTGGAATCAGTTCTGGCCAAATCAACTTTTTCAACATCAACTAAAAGATCATTACGTAGCTTTGGAATGAAATTTGTAGGAGAAATAGCTTTCTTCTTTTGGTTTAGCGGTAGAGATTCGCGGTTCCATGCCGTCAATCCTCCATCTAGAACTGCAACTTTGTCATGTCCCATCCAACGAAACATCAACCAAAGTCGTGATGCCGCCATTAAACCTGATTCTGCGTCGTAACAAATTACTTGAGTATCTGGAGTTATTCCCCAGTTAGAAAGTGTCTTTGTAAATGCGGAAACTGTTGGAAATGGGCGGCGACCCGTAACGCCCGGAATAATTTCGCCTGAAAGATCTGTGCCTAAATCCGCGTAATGCGCACCTGGAATGTGGGCTTGGTCATAAGCACTTCTTCCCCACGCTTCATCATCTAGAGAAAAGCGAACATCAAAAATTACAAACTCAGAATTTTCTAAATTGCGCGCCAAATCGCTAGTGGATATCAACGTTGTATAACTCATTGCTGCACACTCTTCACAAGGTATTGGGTTGTGGTTAGGGTACTACAGTGACTCTGACTCCGAGAAGTTCGCTTGTAACGCAAGGCCGTGACCGAAGCCCAAACCGCGCGATGTTAAGAGCGCTTGGCATGCATGGTGATGATTTTAAAAAACCTCAGATTGGTATCGCTTCTTCTTACAACACGATTACCCCTTGCAATATGTCGCTACGTACCGTTGCTGAGGATGTTGCTACTGGAGTAAGCGCTAATGGTGGATTCCCGATGGAGTTTGGAACGATTACTGTTTCGGATGTTATTTCTATGGGGCACGAAGGAATGCACTTCTCCCTCGTTAGTCGCGAAGTAATTGCAGATTCTGTGGAAACTGTTATGCAAGCAGAACGCTTAGATGCGATGGTAACTCTCGCTGGATGTGACAAAAGTATTCCGGCGATGCTTATGGCAGCTGCGCGCATAGATGTCCCAAGTATCTTGATGTATGCCGGTTCTTTGCTCCCGGGAAAAACTACTCTTCAAGATGGCACGGAAATCAAAGTAAATATCGTTACTTCATTTGAAGCAGTCGGTGCAAATGCTCGTGGCCTAATGTCTGATGAAGATCTCGATCGTATTGAAAAAGCTGCATGCCCAAGTGCCGGCACATGTGGCGGTATGTACACAGCAAACACCATGGCTAGCGCTTCAGAGGCGATGGGAATGTCACTTCCAGGCTCTTCATCTCCATCCGCCGTTGATCATCGCCGCGAACCGCTTGCCAAATTGGCGGGCGAATCTGTAATCAATTTACTTAAGCTTGGAATCACAACTAGCGACATAATTACAAAGAAGTCGCTAGAAAATGCCATCACAGTTGTAATGGCGCTAGGCGGATCTACAAATGCAGTGCTTCATATGCCAGCGATTGCTCACGAGCTAGGCATTGACTTATCTCTCGATGATTTCAAGCGGATTGGCGCACGTGTTCCCTTGCTTGCTGACCTAAAGCCATTTGGTGAATATGTGATGTTTGATTTGGATAAAGTTGGTGGAGTACCTGCAGTAATGAAGATTCTGCTTGATGAAGGTTTGCTACACGGTGATTGCATGACTGTAACTGGAAAGACAGTTGCTGAAAATCTAAAGGATGTGAATCCTCCTGCTGCGGATGGAAAGATTATTTATCCAGCCGCTAAACCTTTTGGTAGAAATGGTGGCATAACTATTCTTAAAGGATCTCTCGCTCCTGAAGGTGCCGTTGTAAAGAACGCTGGTGTTGATGAGGAGAAATTCCAAGGCGCTGCTCGTGTATTTGATCGCGAAGAATCAGCGATGCAGGCGCTCTCTGATGGCACAATCAAAAAAGGCGATGTTGTTGTTATCCGCTACGAAGGTCCGAAAGGTGGGCCAGGTATGCGCGAAATGTTGATGATCACAAGTGCGATAAAGGGCGCGGGTCTAGGAAGAGATGTATTGCTCGTAACCGATGGCAGATTCTCTGGCGGCACAACTGGACTTTGCGTAGGCCATATTTCACCGGAAGCTGTAGACGGTGGGCCGATTGGGTTAATTAAAGATGGCGATCAAATTTCGATCGATATCCCAAATGGAACTTTGGAGCTACTCGTTACACCCGAAGAGTTACAAGAACGTGCCAAGAACTTTGTGCAACTACCACCTAGATATACAAAGGGCGTGCTTTCTAAATATGTGAAGTTGGTTGGTTCTGCAACCTACGGTGCAGTTTGTTCTTAAAGACCAGTGATTTGAACGGCAGCTAAGGCAACCCCCGCAACAATTACCCAAGCGATCAAGCCCATAACCATAGGGCGTGGGCCGATTGCTCGAATCGATTTCCAGCGCACGCTTGAACCAAGTGCAACTAAACCGGCTCCAAGCAGCAACTTACTTACCAGAACAATTGCATCATGAATTCCCGAAGGAATATCAAGTGTATTTTGGATCGTAGCAACTGCAATAAAGCCAATTACAAAGAATGGGATTAATGGAACTTTATTCGTCTTGGTACTAACCGTTATTCCATCTTTTTCATTTTGCGCGGCAACTGAAGTCAAGTAGCGGCGATGGCGAATTGAAAGAATTAGAACAATTGGAGCCAACATACACACTCGCGCCAATTTGATTACGACGGCAGATTGCACCGCTTCATCGCTCCAGACAGATGCGGTAGCGATCACCTGACCAACATCGTGTACGGCAGCACCAGCCCAGGCACCAAAAGTTTGATCGCTTAGCCCAATTAGGTGGCCAATAAATGGCAAGGTAAAAATAGAAAGAGTTCCACAGAGCGAAATCAATGCGATTGCATATGAAGTTTCTTCTTCGGTAGCGCGCGTTTGTGGGCGGATGGCAGCAACAGCAGTTGCACCGCAGACGCCAAAACCAACGCCAATTAAAAGTCCAAGTTCCCCGCTCATCTTGAATGCTTTTGATAGCGCCAGGATTCCAAAAATTGTAAATGTCACAACCAAGATGACGGTTAGTACTCCCTTAAAGCCAATCGCCTTTAGCGATACAAGGCTTACTTGTGCGCCAAGAAGTGCGACTCCGATACGCATTAACTTCTTGCTCGCAAGCCCGGTTCCGGCAGCGGCAAAGCTTGGCCATCTACCAAAGTTTGCAACAGCAAATCCAAATGCGACGCAAAGCGCAAGCGGACTTACCGCTGGCTGAAAGTCATTGATTAGAAAGGCAATACCGACGATTGCGGCAATCAAACCTAAACCAGGAAGGTTCTTAACCATTTAGATCCCTAACTTCGTTGACCATTGCGCTAGCTGATCAGCAACCGAATCAGTGATCGTAATGTTTTCTGCAATATCGGGACGTTCTGGATTAGAACGATTTGCTCCAGGTAAGCGGCCTCTAGCAGCTGTTACCAGCGCTGAAAAGTCTGCAGTTCTTGTATTTTCGCCATCTACCGAAAGCTTTACGCTATCGATAGCGATAATGAAATGTGAAATTTTCTGCGGATTAGCATCTTGCTCGCTGGCAAACATATCTGGAATATCTTTTGCCAGTGATGGACCAACCAACATTCCCGTTAGCGACTCAACAAGTACTGCAATTGCATAACCTTTAACTCCACCGAGCGGTGCGAGCATTCCAGCAAGTGCCTCCTTAGCATCGGTTGTTGGGCTACCATCTTTAGTAAACGCCCAGCCAGGTTCAAGTTCGGCACCTGCTTGCGCTTTCGCTTGAATTTTTCCGCGTGCAACTGCACTAGTTGCTAAATCAACAACAGTTGGCGGATTCGTTGGAATTCCCGCAGCAATTGGTGAAGTCGAAAGAAGCGCAGAGTTTCCGCCCCATGGCGGCATTACTGCTGGTCCGGTACTAAATGCGATTCCAACTAGCCCGCGATTAATCATCGGCCAGACATAAATTCCGAGAGCGCCACAGTGGTTTGATCGTCCAACTCCGACAGCGGCAATTCCATTTATTGCAGCGCGTTCAGCAGCAACTTCTGCCGCTTTCTGTAACTGCCAATGGCCAAGACCATCATCGCCATCAAAGACCACAAGGCTTGGTAGATCTGTTACTACCTTTAACTTCGCATCAGCCTTAATTCCTCCTGCTTGCAAACGCGCGAGATAGAAAGGAAGTCTCATTAAGCCGTGGCTTCCGATTCCCCAACGATCGCTGGCAACGATGCAACGTGCGGTTACATCTGCTTCTTGATCAGGAACACCAGCAGCCTTAAGAAGTGATTTCGCTAATTCGGTTGCCGAGCCAACAGTTAGTTGCGCCATTATTTTGCGCTCTCCTTGATTGCTCCAACAGCATGTGTGGCAACTTCGTTATTTAAAACTTTCATAATGTTTGAAACAAGGATCTCATTGATACGCAACTGGCTTTCTTTTGTAATACCTGCAACATGTGGGGTTAAGATCAAATTTGAGATTTGCTCCATCTCGCCCTTAACTGGTGGTTCTTGAGCGCGCACATCTAGGGCAGCTCCTGCAATAACCTTAGATTTCAAAGCTTCCATCAAATCTGCTTCGTTGATGACTTCACCGCGTCCTACGTTTACTAAAACGGCATCAGGCTTCATTAACTTAAGAGTTGCCGAATTTATCGAGC
>CAZLTK010000010.1:0-8323 GCA_964562535.1 uncultured Candidatus Planktophila sp. | reverse complement strand
TTTACTAAAACGGCATCAGGCTTCATTAACTTAAGAGTTGCCGAATTTATCGAGCCATTTGTTTCAGGGGTCGATGGCATATGGATGCTGACCACATCGCTCTCTTTTAAGACTTCTTCAAAAGATTTTAATTCAATTCCGCCTAGATTCTTCGCATAAGGATCGAAGCCGATCATTTTGCATTCAAATCCCTGCAAAAGCTTTGCAGTCGCTAGCCCGGTTGCGCCGCATCCAAGTAGCCCCCAAGTTAAGCCCGATAGCTCGCGGCCTGGTGTGCGGATCCAATTTCCTTCGCGTGTGACCTGATCATGTCCTGGAATATTTCGTAACAAGGAAAGCGCTAAGCCAAGAGTTAATTCGCCAACACTAACCGCATTCGCACCAAGACCAGCAACGACTACAACTCTCGCAACATCGGCTGCCTTGATATCAATATTGTCTAAACCGACTCCGGCGCGAGCAATTACCTTTAACTTAGGTGCAGCAGCGATTACATCTGCGGTTACCTTCGTTCTATTTCTTACAACTAGAGCGGTTGCATCTTTTAGTGCGCTCTTTAACTCATCGACGTTATTCCAAAGATCGTCGTTTCGGACAATGGGAAAACTCCCCTCCAGCTTCTGGAAGGGAGTTCCCCATACATCTTCAGAGATGAGAATCATTATGCGGAGATATACAACTTTGTGAAAGTGAATTCACGGTGGCCCATAACTTCAGCCTTGCAGAGGCGTCCATTAACGGTCTGATTGATGACATCCATCATCATGTCGCCAGCCTTAGTTAAGTCATACTCATAACGCAATAGACCTGAAACATCTAGATCGATGTGTTCAGTCATTGAGTTAGCAGTCTTAATGTTCGCTGTTAACTTGAGTACCGGAATAATTGGGTTACCAATCACATTGCCTTGTCCGGTTGGGAACAAGTGGATAACTGCGCCGCCCGCTGCCATCAGAGTTACGCACTCTGCAGCTGCTGATGAAGAGTCCATGAAGTAAAGGCCCTTCTTCTTTGGGTCTGGAGCTTCGGCTGGCTTTAGAACGCCAACAACTGGAACTGAACCAGTCTTAGCGATATTTCCAAGCGCCTTCTCTTCAATAGTTGTTAGCCCGCCAGCGATATTTCCTTGCGTTGGCTGTGAACCTAGAAGGTTTGCACCAGTTGCTTCAATCACCTTGATGTAATTGTCGTAAGTTGTTTGGAACAAGTTACGGCAAGCATCATCAATGCAACGATCAGCGATCAAGTGCTCGCCACCAGTTAGCTCAGAAGTTTCACCGAAGAATACGGTTCCGCCTGCTGCTACCCAGCGATCGACTGCTTGTGATGTTGTTGGGCAAGAGCCAAGACCTGATGTCGTATCTGATTCGCCGCACTTGATCGACATAATCATGTCGCCCATTTCAGCTGGTTCGCGCTCTAGGCTAGATGCATCTTGCAAGAACATTGCAGCAACGCGGCTTGCTTCCTGAATAACTTGGAGATCGCCCTTACCTTCAATCGAGAATGCTGCAACCGGCTTGCCAGTCTTAGCGATGCCATCGGCGACTCTCTGGGTCCACTTTGGTTCGATACCAATTACAACTACAGCGGCAACGTTTGCGTTAACGCCTGTGCCGATTAGCGTATTGAAAGTTAGCTCTAAATCTTCACCGAATTGCAAACGCCCAAATGCGTGTGGGAGTGCAAGTGTTCCTGGAATTACCTTCGCAACAGCTTCTGCAGCAGCATTTGAAAGATCATCAAGGGGCAAAATAATGACGTGATTGCGGATACCCATAGCGCCGTTTTCGCGGCGGTATCCCATTAAGCGCGGCTTGCTTCCCATCGATAACTCCTCATGTTGTGTGTGTGAATGTAATCGCCTTTTTTGATCGCAGCTGATGCGAGACCAACTTTGATTCCGTATTTAATAATCGCTTCGCCTTCTGCAATATCTGCAAGGGCAAATTTGTGGCCGAGCGGAATCGCGTGATTTAAGATCGCGGTGCTCTCTGTTCCTTCTTTCACGGATCGCCCGTGAAGAGTTCCTGGTTGCATATCCGCCATAGCAACAGCGACATTGTCACCGTCGTGATGGAGCAGATATTGCGGTGGCGTAATTGCCATATCTGACTTTCCTCTCTCGCATAAAGGGGGTAGTGGTCTGACCTCTTGGTGGAGTCTAGGTTAGGTGAGCGTATTTCGTCTAGCCCTCTGCCCAAATTATCGTAAGTGGTCTAACCTGTGGCTATGAAGAGCGAGCTTCGATACGGGGTTATAGGCGTCGGCAGTATGGGGCGCGAGCATATTTCCAATATCAAGGTGATGGGCGGGGCTGTCGTCACAGCGATAAGCGACCCGCATCAGCCCTCAATTGAAGCAGCCCTTGAAATGGTCCCGGGGGCCAAAGTCTTTAGCGATCACCGCGCGCTATTGGATTCTGGCTTAATCGATGCTGTCGTAATCGCAACTCCAAATGACACTCATGCTGAGGTCTTAAAAGATGCGCTCGCTACAGATTTAGCGGTCTTTGTTGAAAAGCCACTTGCTACAACGGTCGAAGATTTGAAATCTATTTTGGATTGGGAAAGCAAGCGCAGCGCTCTGACTTGGATGGGCTTGGAATATCGATTTATGCCACCGGTCACTGAAGCGATTGCGAGAGCAAAAGAAGGTGAAGCTGGAAAAATTCATCAGATTTCGATTCGCGAACATCGCGAACCCTTCTATCCAAAGGTAGATAGCTGGAACCGATTCACCGAAAGAACAGGCGGCACGCTAGTAGAAAAATGCTGCCACTACTTTAACTTGATGGATTTAGTTATTGGCGAACAACCTACCCGTGTATTTGCTTCAGGTGGGCAGAGCGTTAATCACTTAAATGAAAAATACGAGGGGCGCCAAGCAAATATGCTTGATAACGCATATGTAATTTTAGAATATGCCAGCGGCGCTCGCGGAATGCTTGATCTCTGCATGTTTGGCGAAGGTTCCTTCGATAAAGAGATTTTAACAATCATTGGAGATCAAGGAAAAATTGAATCATTCCTTCCTTCTCAAGTTGTTAAAGCCTCACGTCGTGATTCGGTTGGAAACCTCGATAATTGGGCAAGTGGTGCCAGCCGTGCGCGTGGCAGCGAAACAAAGATTGTTCATAACTACGATGTTAAGTACATGGGACACCACTACGGTGCTTCATATATCGAACATACAAAATTCCGCGATGCAATTTTAAATTCCACTGCCGCTGAAGTTACCTTGCTAGATGGCGTAACAAGCGTTGTTACCGGCCTTGCTGCTCATAAGAGCATCAACGAAGGTCGCGTCGTTGAAATCAAAGAGCTTTGGGGTTAATTACCAACTGCTCCATGGCTTGGCGTAGGTATCAACTGTTTCAGCGAGCTTTTCTAAGCGTGGAATAGAGATTTCGCGCAGCGCCTTTGGAATATCAGGGGCTCCAACAATGTCGGCCCAAACTGCACGTCCAGCAAGGAAACCGCTCGCTCCCCCAATTGCACAAGCCTTCACTGCGTCATTGAAAAATGGTTGCTTAACTCCGTTAGAAAGAACTACCCACGGAGATCCAATTGCCTCTGAAATACGTTCCGCGTTCTTGGTTACTAAAGAAAGGTCTCCTTCGCCATGAAAGGGAACCTCTGCTTTATACAAATCTGGCTTCCAAGTTGCAGCTTCTCTAGCGGCAATAATTAACTCTTCTTCGCGATTAAAAGATTTTGAAGTATCAGTCGGTGGCTTAACGATAATTTCGATAATCGATGGCAAACCAGAGACTTCGCATAACTTGTTAAATTCGGCAACAAGTTTGGCTCGACTATCCGGAGATTCATCGTTGCGCCACAGCACCAAGAATTTCAAACCAACGCTATTGATATCGCGCATTCTGATTGGATCAACATCAGGATCGACAGCGGTATCAGTAGCTGCGCCACCTGCAGGACCCACCAATAAATCTGCTGCAGCGATTAATCCGCATGAGCCTTTTAGTGCACCCTGGCTAATAATCGCATCAATACCAAACTCTTGATCAACTAAGAGCGCTGATGCAAATGGCGAAAGTTCGCGGGCAACATCTACTTTAAATTGCGTTAACTGTGAGTCAGGTACCGGTGTGCTTTGGTGCGCCGCAAACATTCCACGCAGAGCTTCACGTTGATCCACAGCAACCATTGCAAGTGCACCAGAAGGCCTGGCTAATTTGGTAAGTGGTGCTCTCATGATCTCTCCTTTAGGAATTTATCTAGCTCTGCGGTATTTGGAATCATCGATTGACCATCTAGGCCACGACAAGAAAGTGCGGCAACGGCATTGGCCCGTAATAAAGAGTTCTCAAGTGTGTGGCCTTGAATTACTTGAGCAAGAAGCGCTCCATGAAAAACATCGCCGGCGCCAAGCGTGCTCACAACTTCAACGGCAAAACCAGCGGCGTGGACTAAACCCGATTCACTGGAATAGCCAGTACTTCCGGCAGAACCTTGCGTTGCAACGGTAATGTTTTTAGCGTTAACCGCATCTCGTTCAACTGCTGCCCCTAATTGCAAGTCTGGATAACGAAGCGCCATCTGACGATCAGTTGGAACAAATAGATCTACTTCTGATGCATCAAAATCAGCAACGTTATATCCGGCATCAAATGAAATCTTTGGTCCGCTTCCACGAGCGATCTTTTCAGACTTTAAACGGTTAATTCCAACGTGATCTACATGGAGCCACTCAGCCTGACTAATCAACTTCTTCGCCGCTGCATTTAGATTCACTTGTTGCATTGGTTGACGGGTGCTTATTGCGCGTGAGCTATGTTCCTTCGAAGCAACGATTACGCTTCCAGAAGTTGCGCTGGCACCGATTGAGATCCCTGAAGTATCAACGCCTTCACGTGCAAAAATCTTTAAAACTTCTGCACCATCTTCATCATTGCCAATCGTTCCGGCAATTGCCGTTGAAACTCCAAGGCGGCTTAGCGTTACTGCGGCAACGGCTGCTGGGCCGCCGCCTGCGCGCGCTATCTGGTGGGCTAGAACTCTTTCATCTTCACCTGGATAGTTATCAACTAAGGCAATTGTGTCGATCGTTATTATGCCGAGACAAACAACTTGAATATCGCTCAACGCTCATTCTTTTCATTTGCATCAGCAAGGGCTACTGCGCGTGCGCCAGAGATATGTTGCAGCGTTAACTTAGAGACCAGTTCTCCATCTCTTGCTTCAATCGCATCCAAAATAGCGTTGTGCTCGCGCTTTGACACATCTGATCTACCTGGCAAACGCAACGTGGTTTCCATCGACATCTTCATAACATCTTGTAAGACGT
The DNA here is from genome assembly GCA_964562535.1 of uncultured Candidatus Planktophila sp. Lineage (GTDB taxonomy): Bacteria > Actinomycetota > Actinomycetes > Nanopelagicales > Nanopelagicaceae > Planktophila. The sequence goes on along the minus strand of CAZLTK010000010.1, from coordinate 3,013 downwards.
TGAGAGTCTGGTTGATAAATCGGTTGCCAGCAATTCCGACAATTGTTAAGTGAAACTTCGCATCTAACGCCTGCAATTGGTTGTAATCGATTGGCGTCGTTGAAGTAACAGTCTCGATCTGATTTAAAGTTGCACGAAGTAAGCGAATATCTTCCTTGGTTGCCTTTGCCGCTGCCCACTTTGATGCCGGAACTTCTAAAACTTCACGAGCATCAAAGAGCTCATTTAAACCGTGGGTGGTGGCCATCATCGAAGCGCGTAGTTCTTGCGCAACTATCGGTTCTTGAACGAATGTGCCCTGTCCGTGTTTGATTTGAACCAAACCTTGCGCTTGCAGAATATGCAGGGCTTCTCGGAGAGAAGGACGACTAACTGCCAACAATTCTGCAAGGGTTCGCTCTGATGGCAGGCGGTCGTTAGGCTTTAGATTCTGAATTTCAATTAGCTCGACTAATTGAGTAGCGATACGCGCTGCACGTTGCGGCGCTAGTGGAGTTATAGCGCTCATCAATTAACCCTTTACCGCTCCTGCTGTAAGACCAGCGATAAATGAGCGTTGCATCATGAGGTACATGATAACCATTGGAAGTGATGCCACCATCACAGCGGTGAAGAGCATCGAGAAGCTAACAAAGTATTCGCCGCGGTATGCCAACATAGCTAGTGGAAGAGTTTTCTTATCCGACTCTTGAATAAGCAACAGTGGCCAGAGAAGATCGTTCCAGTTGATTACAAAGAGAAATATCGCTGTTGCACCCATTGCAGGTCGGGATAACGGTAGGGCGATAGAGCGATAGATGCGTAGCGGCGATGCGCCATCAACCTCAGACGCCTCATACATATCGCGAGAAATCTCGCGGAAGAAAGCGGTCAGAATAAAGATAGAAATTGGCAGGGTTGTGGTCACGTTAATGATCACTAAGCCAAAGAACGAGTTAGTCAGCCCCAAATCTCGAAATATGTAATAGATCGGAACTAGGTTGATTTGGGCAGGAATCGCCAAGCCAAGTGCAAATAAAGTTGCCAAGACTTTTCCAGAAACTGTGATCATTCTGGCGATAGCAAATGATGCCAGGCTGGCAAATAGCAAGGTGAAAATTACAGATAACAGGGTCACAACCACGCTATTTCTAAAGCTGACTTCTAAATCGCTTTCACTGATCAAGCGCTGGTAATTATCTAAATTCCAGTTTTCTGGGAGAGAAAGCGGCTTGTTATAAACCTCAGAGTCGGTCTTGAAAGAACCCAAGACCACAATAAGCGAAGGAATCAGAATTAGCGCGGCAAAGAAAGTAAGCGAGATTATTCGAGAACTCTTAAAGATCATTTCTTATCCCTTACTTCTCGTATCGTCCGCTAAAGGCCCGGCGTTGTAGCCAAGTAATAAGCACCATGGTGGCCACCATAAAGATTGTCTGCGCTGCGGCATAACCAAGGCGAAGTTCATTAAACAAAGTGAAATAAACCAAGGTGCTGAAAATGCTTGTTGAGTTATTGGGACCCGCAGTTGAGTTTGTCATAACCATGATCAAATCGAAGGCGCGGAATGATTGAATTGTTGTGTAGGCCATAACGACCAGCGTTGTTGGCATAGCCATAGGCCAGGTAATGCTGGTGAACTGTCTCCAGCGAGATGCGCCATCAACTTCAGCAGCCTCATATAACTCTTTTGGAATCTGCTGCAGGCCGGCGATATAGACAACCATCATTTGACCGGTGTGGAACCAGACTTGGCTGAAGGCGATTGCATAGAGCGCGCTGCTTTCGCTGCCTAACCAGTTGAGAGCAAAAGAGGGTAATCCAATGCTGTTGAAGAAAAGGTTAATTGCACCGAAATTAGGGTCATATAAGAAGAGCCAGATCATTCCAACAGAAACTGAAGAGAGAATGGTTGGAAAGAAGTAAAGGGTGCGAAGTGCAATATTAGTTTTAGTATTTTTAACCAAGAAAACTGCAAATATTAAAGCTAGTGCGGTTTGGAAGATAACAACTAAGAATGTAAATTCAATATTGTTGCCAAGTGTTTTATAGAAAAGATCATCGTTAGTGAGAAGATTTGTGAAGTTTCTAAAGCCCACATTTTCAGGCTCGGTGATGCCATCCCAGCGACGTGTTGCAAATTGTAGATTTTGCAGCGCTGGATATAGGTAGAAGGCAAGAAAAAGGATTAGCGCGGGAGCGCCCATTACATAGTAGACCAGCGCATCTTTCTTACGCTTTTTACGGGTAGCAGGAGTACCGCTCCCACCATTGGTGGGAGCGGTACCGGTAGCTAGTTTGGTTTTAATCAGCCAGCCAATTTCTGCTTAATCTGCTTAGAGAAGTCAGGCAGAACATCGTCTGGGCTCTTACCGCCGACGATTTGAATGAGGGCATCCTGAGTCAAATCTGACACTGCAGTATTCAGAATCAAGAAACGTGGAGCCAACATTGTGTTCTTAGCCTGGAAGGCAGATGTATTTAGCAAGTCAACGTTTGATGAGTAATCAACATCAAGAACGTTTACGTGCTGAGTAGTTGCAACTGCATAGATTGCTGCAACTGGACCTGTAGCCAAATATGACAAGAAGGATTTTGCAATCCGCTGGTCAGTTGGATTTGACTTCGCATTTACGCTGAGGTTGAAGGTGTTGTTCATAATTCCTTCAGCGACAACTTTGCCATCTGTAAGAACCATGCTCATCAACTGCATCTTGCCGGTTAGTGATGGGGCTAGAGTCTTGATAGATCCCATTGAGAATGTACCGGTTGGAAGAATTGGTGACTTACCTGTTGCGAACAAGTTGTAAGCAGCAGCTTCAGTAACACCTGTTGGGTTATCTGGGAAGCAACCTGCGTTACGCAGCTTGACGTAGATATCTGCAACTCCCTTAAACCAAGTTGAAGTCAGATCGATCTTTCCTGAGTTCAAATCAGCCAAGTTCTGTGCAAGTGTGTCGTAGTCTGCAGCTGAGTTCATGAGAGCAGAGTTTGAGATCTGCGCTGCTTGTCCACGAGTTGCTCCTGGCCAAGC
>CAZLTK010000009.1:11628-23737 GCA_964562535.1 uncultured Candidatus Planktophila sp. | reverse complement strand
AGTTCCGCCGCCAAAGTTATGGGTATTTTCAACTGCAATCGCGGTTGTCGAAACTAAGTAAGGACCCGAATTTGGGCGGGCGATTTCTAGTGCATCTTCGGCAACTAAGAGCCCGTTCTTTGCGGGCCAAGTGCGCGTCGTAATTCCACTAAATACTGCAGCAGCGCCGAGTTCAGCGCGAACGATATGTGAATTAGTTTCAGCGATTAGCTCTTCGCCAGGGGCAACAAGCATGCGAATAGCCAGTTGGTTGGCTAGCGATCCAGTTGGTGTGAATACACCTGCTTCTTTTCCAAAGAGCGCAGCGACTCGTTCTTCGAGTGAGTTAACCGTTGGATCATCGCTATAAACATCATCGCCAACTTCAGCACTTGCCATCGCTTGGCGCATCGCCTGTGATGGGCGAGTTACGGTATCTGAGCGAAGATCAATTGGGTTGGCCATGGCCTAAGCCTCTCACGCCTCTTTCATAACGATCAAATACATCGCGATCACAACCAAGATTCCGCCAATTGAGACTTGAAGTGAGAGAGATTCTCCACCAAATATAACTGCGAAGAGCGCAGCAAAGACAACTTCCATCGTCAAGATAACTGCCACCTTGGTAGAACTCATATGGGCTTGCGACCAAGTTTGTACGATGAAGGCAACTGCGGTGCAAACAACCGCGGTGAAAATTACTACGCCCCAAACTCCGGCATCTGGCGGGGTTTCATAACCTTGTCCAAGAGAAATTACGCCAGTTAAGATCGCGCAAATGGTGAGTTGAACAACAGTAAGTGCATAGGCATCTAAACCTAAACTCCATTTACTCAAAGTAACGATATGCGCGGCAAAAGCGATAGCGCTAATGAAGACGAGCGCCTCACCAACTCCGACTGACCAGCCTTGTAGTGAAAGCAGCGCAAGGCCAATTGTCGCCAGCACAACACAGAACCAAGTAAAAGCTGTAATTCGCTCCTTTAAAAAGACCGCTGCAATTAGCGGTGTTAGAACAACATAGAGTCCAGTAACAAAACCTGTAATCGCAGCCCCTGTGCGAGCAAGTCCGAGAGTTTGAAATATGTAACCAGAGCCCAAAAAGAGACCGGCTAATGAGCCTTTCAAAAGTAATTCACGATTTAACTTCTGCAAGACACTTGGGCGCAGCATTACCATGGCAAAAACAGCCACCACGAAACGGGTGGCTAGAAAACTATTTACTGCTTGACGCTCGATCGCTGGTTTCATCAAAACGAAGGCTGCGCCCCAAGATGCTGAAACTGCTAATAACGCCCAAGGCGCTAGCTTTAACTGGAGTTGATGGCGCGCGCTCATCCACGCAGCCCTTTTAGAAGTTCAACTTCTCTACCGTGCTCTGGTTCCATGCCAGGTGTCTCCAAAATTAGTGGAGCGTTCTTAACGGCCGGATGCTTTAGTAACTCTTTAAAGGGATCTACACCGATAAAACCATCACCGATATTTTGGTGGCGATCTTTAAGCGCACCGCAGACATCCATCGAATCGTTGGCGTGGATTAACTGGATTCGTTCGGCGCCAGCTACTTCAACAAGTAAATCTAAAGTTTCTTTCATACCGCCTTTTTTGGCGATGTCATGGCCTGCTGCAAATACGTGGCAAGTATCAAGACAGATGCCGACTTTAGGGTGGTACTCCAGCGCCTTTAAGTAATATTCCAGATCTTCTAACCGCTTAACAAGTGATTGGCCTTGGCCTGCAGTTGGTTCTAGTAGCAACATCGGAGCATCATCAGTTAGCGCGTTAAGGATCGGCATCATCCCTTTATGGATCTGCTTCCACGCCTTATCAACAAAATCTTCATTTACAGCTGAACCGGTATGAACTACAACGCCAAGTGCGCCAATTTCTTTGCCACGCTTGAGTGAAAACTCGGTAGAGGCAAGTGAATTTTTATAAGTTCCTTCAGTTGGAGAACCCAGGTTGATTAGAAATGGTGCGTGGACATAAACCTCAAGATCTAACGCTGCTGCCTTTTCGCGAAATATCGCATCTGCTTCATGGTTAGTCTCTGGCATTGCCCAGCCGCGGGGATTGGAGGTAAAGACTTGGATCGCTTCGGCGCCGATAGTTTCGGCATATGCGATCGAGCGCTTAGCCATTCCACCGGTAGTCGGAGTATGTGCACCGATACGCGGTGAGGTTTTTGGCATTTGCCTACCCTACTGTGATCGTAACCGTGCTGCCACGTTTAACCTTCGCGCCGACCCTTGGAGCGATATTTGTTACCGTCTTGACCTTCTTGGCACCAATTTTCTTTACAACAACTTTAAGTTCGAGATCCGCAAGCGCTGCGCGCGCCTTTGCTTCGGTAAGTGAGAAGACGTTAGGGATAAATACAAATTGTGATCCCTTAGAAATCGTCAAGGCGATTTTCTCGCCCTTTGGTAGCGGTGCTCCGCCTGATGGAACCTGGCTTATAACGGCACCTGCTAAAACGTTTTCGCTAAATTGATCAACTGTTTCGACATCAAACCCAGCTTCAGTTAATTCATTTAGCGCTTGGTCGGCTGACTTTCCAACATAGGAAACGACATCTAGCGTTTCTACGCCCTTACTTACCAAGATATCTACCGTAGCATCGCGCTTTACTTTCTGACCTTGCGCAGGACTTGATGAAATAACAAATCCCTTAGGCGTTCTATCGTTAAAGACTTCCTTTAACTCTCCGACTTTTATTGGATACTTTGCAAGAAGATTTACCGCTGCTTCAGGTGTAAGCCCAACTAACATCGGAATTACGTAACGTTCTGGACCCTTCGAGATAATTGCCTTTACCTGTCCTCCAGCATCAACTTTGCCGCCGCCTGCAGGATCAGATTCGATAATCTGGCCATCGCCAACTTCTTCATCAAAGCGTTTTTCAGAGATAACTAGCGTTAGCCCAAGTGGGGATAGCGCATTTAACGCTTGGCTCTCTGTCGCACCGACAATTGAGGGCACAACAACACGTGAACCGGGTCCGACAAGCGCGTACCAACCAAAGACTCCGAGTGAAATCGCAAGACCGGCTGCGATAAAGCGATTGCGACGAACGCGCTTGCTTATCTTCTTACGCTTCTTGATCTGCGCAGTAGTTTCGCGCTTAACTGGTTCACTCTTTTCAACGCCACTGTTCGAATCTTCACGATTTTTCTTTAGTGACACGGTCTTTTCCTTTTCGGCGCGCGCACGTTCACGGCGACTTGGTTTCTTCGATGCCGGGCGCATCGGAGCAATAGGGATATCTAGCTCCAAACTCATCTGCTTCTGATTTGGGTCAAGCGAATGTGCGATGGCGCTGAGTGCGGCATGGAACTCGCCGGCATCTTTGGGACGCCCATCTGGGTCTGAATTTGTAGCACGCTGGATCAATTGATCTAGTTCGGCAGGAATACCGTTCTTCTTTGTGCTCATTAGCGGCACGCGATCATTAACGTGCATATAAGCGATCTGAATTGGTTCATCACCTGCGAATGGTTTCTCGCCAGTAAAGATCTCAAATGCGGTAATTCCAGCGGAGTAAACATCGCTACGTGCATCGGCAATTCCGCGCTGGACTTGCTCAGGGGATAGGTATGAAACGCTACCGAGTATGACGCTGGATTCGGCGGTCATCGTTGTGCCAAGTAGCGGCCCCTTTGCTAAACCAAAGTCAGCGATCTTGATACGTCCTTCTTTAGAGATCAGAATGTTCTCAGGCTTTATATCGCGATGAACGATTCCTAATTTATGGGCTGCAGCAAGTGCGCTTAAGACAGGTAAGAGAAATTGAATTCCGTTAGTAACCGAGAGCGAGCCTTGCTCATTTAAATATTCGCGGAGGGTGTGGCCCTCGACCATCTCCATCACTAGAAAGACGGCAGGCGTTCCGTTTTGATTCCAGCCTTGATCTTGTACCGAAACAATATTGGGATGAGATAACGCAGCAGATGCTTTGGCTTCACGAATAAAGCGTTCTACAAATTGTTCATCTTGGGCAAGATGAGGATGCATGATCTTTACTGCAACTTTGCGATCTAAGCGAGTATCAACTGCCTCATAAATTGTGGCCATTCCACCTGCCGCCATCTGGCGAAGAAGCTGATAGCGCCCATCAATTAGCTCGCCAGTTAGATCGGACATGTCTGCAATTTTAGGTAGTGAGAATGAAATCTGCCTTTTCGCGCGTTGAGTGTTGTAAAAAATATTCCGCTTGTGTTCCAAGCCACTTTTGCATCTGCTCTTGAACCTGCGCGCCATCGCGATCTAATACACGTTTTAAGCCATCTGTGGGGTCAATCTCTATCCAGATTAGCGCTGCAAATCGATCCTGCAACTCTTTATCTCCGCAACCAACTCCCTCAAGAATTAGGAGATCGCTAACCGGCAGTTCTTCACTTTCACCGAAGGAAGAACTCTCCCAGTTAAACCTTTGAATTTTGGCAGGAGTTTTCGCTTCATGTTGGCTTACTAGATATTGCAGAATCTTGGAAAGGTCTTTTGATAGAGCGTTTTCCCAGCCGTCGTACAAGTCATCCATATGAATAACTTGTACAGACATCTTGTTGCTCAGGGCTAAGAAAATTTCATGAGCCAAGGTAGTTTTCCCTGCCCCTGCTGGCCCATCAATTGCAATGACAGGCCGCAATTTCTCCTTACAGAGATCGGCTAGCGCTGCGATGAGCTCCATACCACTTGATCCATCCCATAGCCGCTAGAACCGTGAAAGTTATATAAAGCACTGAAGTAAAGAGTAAATCCTGTGATGCATAAAGTGCTACATATCCAGCATCTACAACCAACCAGATAATCCAGTTTTCAAACTTTTCATAGACCATTAAAATCTGCGCTGAAAGTGAACCGAAGAATAGAATCGCATCAGCATAGGTTGATGCGGCTCCCCAATACTTAAGTAGCGGTGCTAGCGCCAGAGTCGCCAAAATTATTGCAATTACAACATATGCGCGATGGTTGTTTTTTAATCTGCCTGGCTTTGCTCCGCTTGGCTCCCAGCCAAACCAACCGATTATTGCAGCGATGATAAATACGATTTGAAGCGCCGCACTGGCATAGAGCTCCCATTGAAAAAATAGAATTCCATAGAGCACAGAACTTAGCGCCCACCATGGCCATGTAATTCGCTTACCCGTTATGCCAAGTGCAACTCCGATGAAAGAGGCCATTACCGCGATTAGTTCGAGATAAGAAAGTTCGTATCCCCAGATAGTTAAAAATATAGATGACATAGTTTTACCCTTTCCACATCCGCATTACCGGACGGGTCAAGCGGTCGATCTGAATTTCAGATCCTCTCAGCCGTTTTAGCGGCTCCCGCGAGATTTACTTTAGCGCAAACGCGCGCCAACGGCGCTTATATAAGCCGCGAAAGCTACTCGCGCTCTGCGAGCTGTCGAAGTCTTGGCGCGCTTATTGAAGATGTCATAACCAATTTTTTCTACCTCATCAACAATTCCACAGTACAACTCACTTGCCGCACGTATACATGGCTGGCTGGTCTTATCTAGTAGCGCTATACCTGGTTCGGCAGCCTTCTGGAGTTGGCGAACGCGAGCGATCTGAAACTTTAGTGCGCTCACAATCTCAGGAGTTAATTTGCGCGCTTCCAACATTTGGCGAGTAACTCCGTGTTCAGCAAGTTCCTGCAACGGCAGGTAAACGCGGCCACGGTCTAAATCTTCACCAACATCGCGAATAAAGTTAGCGAGCTGGAAGGCAACGCCCAGGTTCTTGGCAGCTTCTAGAGAGTTAACGGTATCTCCGCCCAAGATAGGCACCATCTGCAAACCGATTACCGCCGCTGATCCATAGACATATTCATATAGATCATCAAAAGTTTGATATTCAGTAACGGTTAGATCCATCTCCATGGAGTGCAAGAAATCTACGAAATGTTGGTGGGGGATATTAAAACGCTGCACCGTATCGATTAACGCCCGGCCAACCAGATCCGAACTCTTACCTGTTTCTAAACCGCGCAGTACATCAGAACTCCATGCGCGGAGTACTTCTGCTTTCTCTTGAGCAGTTAACGTTGAGGCTAAATCATCGACGATCTCATCGGCATAACGTGCAAAACCATAAAGTGCGTGAACAAATGGGCGCTTGCTCGCTGGTAATAAAAGAGTTGCTAAGTAATAAGTCTTGCCATGTAGTGAGTTAAGACGTTTGCACTCGGAATAAGAAGCCCGTAGTTGCGGGTCAGTAATCCCTGCAGCGTTTAACTCACTCACTTACTTAACCGGACCTACGATTCGCTCTGCCGCTAAGCGACCAGAAATCAAAACCATCGGAACGCCAACGCCTGGCTGTGTACCAGAACCAGCGAAGACCACATTTTCAAAACCAGCTGCGATGTTGCGGGGACGGAATGGTCCAGTCTGGAAGAAGGTATGTGCGCTAGCAAATGGTGCGCCGCGTTCCATGCCTTGTGCTTGCCAATCAAGTGGAGTCGTCATTACTTCAGTTTCAATTGAATCGCCAAAGCCGGTGTAACCGCGATCTTCTAGTGTCTTAATCATGTGATCACGATATGGACGTGCTTGAGTCTTCCAATCAATAGCTGCATCTAGATTGGGAGTTGGATAGAGAATGTAATAACTCTCTTTTCCAGCAGGTGCCAGCGCGGCATCATCCTTAGTCGGAATAGTCACGAGCACCGAAGGATCTGACATCAAGGTTTTCTTCTTGATTAGCTCATCAAAGACGCCATCCCATGATTTGCCGAAGTGAATATTGTGGTGCGCTACGTGGTCATACTTCTTTGAAGAACCAACTAGCAAAGTCGCACAAGATGGCGAGTACTTAAGACGCTTAATATTTAGTGGAGTTTTGCCAAGTAGATCGCGCCACACAACGGGCAGATCTGGGTTCATTACAACCACATCGCATTCGATGCGTTCACCCTTATCGGTAATAACCGCTTTGGCGCGCCCGTTCTCAACTTCTAGGCGAGAGACGGTGGTGCTGTATTTGAAAGTTACGCCATGCTTTTGCGCAGCAGCAGCAAGTGCGCGAGGTACAGCATGCATTCCACCCTTAGGGAAGAAAACGCCATTAACTGAATCCATATAAGCAATAACGGCATAGATCGCCAAAGCTTGTTGCGGGCTGACGCCTGCATACATCGCCTGGAATGAGTAAACCTTTTGTAGGCGAGGATCTTTAAGGAATTGATTCACCTTTGGCGAAAGTTTTCTAAATCCACCGAGTGCGATCAAGCGCGCTAGGTTAGGGGTCAACAAATTAAATGGAGAATCGATATTGCGGTCGATAAAATCGTTCATCTCGTACTTGTACAACTTGGTTACGAAATCTACGTAACGGCGATAGCCAAGGGCTTCTTCGGCGCTAACTGTGCGACGGATCTCTTCTTCCATCTCAGCGGTATTGGCATGCACATCGATCTGCGAACCATCGTGATAAAAAGCGCGGTATAAAGGCTTAAGCGGTGAAAGCTCTAGCCAATCCTTCATATCTTCACCGACGCAGCTAAAGGCATCTTGAATTAGCGAAGGCATAGTTAAAACAGATGGACCAGTATCAAATGAGTAACCATCTTTTTCTAGCAAACCGTTGCGGCCTCCTGGAACAGATTCGCGTTCAACGACAGTTACTTTGCGACCTGCGCCCGCTAAGCGAAGCGCCGCGCTTAACCCAGCAAGTCCTGCACCAACAACGACTACGTGATCGGTTGGTCCCTTTACCTTTGCCGGCATTTAATGGCTCCTACGAGTTGCGCTAGTTGCGAGTTCAATTAATAACTCGCGGGCTGAAGGGTCAATTTCATCAGAGTTTGCCGCAGTTAGCGCGTTGGAAAGTAGCCCCTCGATGAGATCTTCGACAACTTTAACTGCGCCCGTTGCGGTAATAAGCGCACGAACTTCTTCGATTTGATCGGAGGTTAGATCTTCACGGCCTAAGGCGGCGGTGATCTTGGAGGCGCTTGCTTGGTCTGCGCGCTCTAGAGTCATCGCCATCAATACAGTGCGCTTGCCTTCGCGAATATCATCGCCAGCTGGTTTACCAGTAACAGATGGATCGCCAAAGATTCCGAGCATGTCATCGCGTAATTGGAATGCCTCACCGAGTGGCAGACCGTATGCGCTCAAGATATTTGTTAAAACTTTTCGTTCTGCCTCATCGGTAATCGCAAGTGATGCGCCTAAATGAAGTGGACGTTCAATTGTGTACTTTCCAGATTTGTAACGAGCGATACGAAGTGAGCGATCAACGCTAGGAGAACGTTCACCTGCCTCGCGAACATCTAAATATTGTCCGGCCATAAGTTCGATGCGCATCTCATCGTGCACCTTGAGCGCCGATAAAAGCGCGCCGTTCTCAACTCCAGAAGTATGAAGTAAATGATCTGACCAAACTAAAGCTAAGTCGCCAAGAAGTACCGCAGCTGCTTCACCAAATTGATCGGCCAAGCCGTTCATCGCTTCTTGTTGGTGCAAGTTTTCAAAGTGGCGATGTATTGCAGGTTTTCCGCGGCGAGTATCTGAACGATCCATTAAGTCATCATGGATAAGCGCACATGCTTGCAAGAGTTCCAGGCTAGTAAATGCGCGAATATCAGCAGCGGTTGCAACCTTGCCAGTTGCCGCAAAGCCGGCATATGCAAAGAGTGGGCGAAGGCGCTTTCCGCCTTCAAGTAAGAAAGATTCGAGGGCATCGCATACTGGGATTAACTCAGACCCGATGCCACTTAAATATTCGCGCTGCAAGGTCAGATAAGAAGTTAGTTCGCTTTGAACCGTCTCGCGTACCGCTAAAAGCGTGCCACGTGCATCGTTAACCACGGCGCAACGGTACCCTGACCGCGTGGAGATGCGCATGAAGGAGATCGGCGAAGGCGTTACTTACTCCTTCGAGTTCTTTCCTCCGAAAGACCCAGAAGGTGAAGAACGCCTCTGGAGCGCTATGCGAGCCCTTGAGCCAATTGCACCTGATTTCATCTCAGTTACTTATGGCGCAGGTGGCACAACCCGCGATCGCACAATTCGGATAACTTCCGAGATAACGCAGCGCACCCATATTCCAACGGTTGCACACTTAACTTGCGTTGGTTCAACGCGAGACGAACTAATCGAAATTTTGGCGCGCTATAAGCAAGCTGGAATCCATAACATTCTCGCGCTACGTGGAGATCCAACTGGGGGACCGCGCGCACCTTGGACGCCAACACCTGGCGGTTTAAATCACGCCGACGAATTAGTAACACTCGCTGCCGAAGTTGGTGGATTCACAATTGGAGTCGCCGCATTTCCCGACGGACATCCCGCATCAGGGCTAAATTTCGATGAAGATATTGAAGTGCTACTGCGTAAAGAAAAAGCCGGTGCATCTTTTGCAACGACACAGTTCTTCTTCGAAGTTGATAAATGGAGAGCGCTAGTTGATCGCTTATCGGCACGTGGCTCAAAACTGCCGATTATCGCTGGCATATTGCCGGTCACAAATGTTGCGCAGTTAAATCGGATGGCCGAGTTAAGCGGCACACCGATTCCACCGGCTATCGCTGCGCGCTTTGAAGCGCTGAAAGATTCACCAGAGGATGTCCGCAAATTAGGTGTAGAAATCGCCACGAGCCTTTGTGAAGATTTACTGGATGCAGGCGTGCCGGGTCTTCACTTCTACACAATGAATACATCATCAGCAACGCGCGAAATCTTTGAACAGATTAAAGATAAGAAACGCGGATGAACCAGACCGAGTTCTTTGCTAAGTGGAGCGCGCTCCACGGTAACGCTGAGATAAAGGGAATCGTAAAAGCCTGGCTCAAGATCTCATTCGCATCAGCAAAGTTCTTATCTCGATTGCGTATAACTCCAAACTTATTGACGTTGCTTGGAATCGTTTTTGCTATTGCGATGGCGGTTAATCCGCTTTCGCTCTGGACGATTCCGCTGCTTGTACTATCTCTATACGCCGATGGCATTGATGGCAGCGTCGCGATCTTTCAAAACCGCGAGAGCCAATTCGGTGCCGTTTTAGATTCAGTTGCTGATCGAATCAGCGAAGCGCTCTGGTTCTACGTCGCTTACCGCATCGGCGCACCGGCATGGGTTGTTCTTCTAACTTATGTAACTGCCTCTACTCAGGAATATGCGCGCGCACGTTTAGGTGGTTTAGGTATCAGCGAAGTTGGAGTTGTTACGCCAGCAGAACGACCAGTGCGCGCCAGTTTCATTTTTATCGCCCTTGTTGCCTACGCAAGCGGCTTTAACTTAGTAACTCCAGTGATAGCAGTTCTCACCGCGCTTCAACTATTTAGCTTTTACTTAGTGGGTCGTTGGGCCCACAACTGCTTGCGCAACAATTTCGGCGCTTAGCCCAACTAACGGTAAACCTCCACCTGGATGAGCCGATCCTCCAACGCAATACAAACCCTTAAGCGGCGAACGATTCTTGGCACGTAAAAATGCTGACCTCGCACCATTGCTGGATGTTCCGTAGATCGATCCACCTGGCGCCATCACAGATCGCTCCAAATCTGCAGGAGTGCGTATCTCTAGAACTTCTAAGCGGTCTCTAACTGATATGCCACGCGCTTCAATTGCATCGATTATCTTCATCGCATAGCGGTGGTTGGCATCTTTATCGTTCCAGTTAAAGCCATCGCTATCGCCATGGCGCGGTGCATTGATCAGCACGAACCAAGCTTCGTGCCCGGGGTGTTTAACCATCGCATCGTCATTTGGCGCACATATATAAATTGTTGGATCTGCAACTGGCACTTTACGACTGAAGATATCTTCAAACTCTTCATCGTATTCTTTTGGAAAAAAGACATTGTGATGCGATAAACCAGTTGGCTGATCGGTGGGACGAAGTCCGAGCAGTAGTGAGAATCCAGCAAGTGAAGGCTCGGCTTTCGCTAAGTTTTTGCGAGTGCGCTTTAACCTGGAGGCTTTGCCGGAAATCAATTTGCCATATACCAACGATGCATCAGCGTTTGCTATGACAACTTCGTAGTCAATTGATCGCCCATCGCCAAGTGAAAGACCAGTTACAGAATTACCATTGTGGTTAATCTCAGCAACGGGGGAGTTGAATTCAAATTTAACTCCGCGATCCAGGCAACGTTGATAAACCGCATCAGATAGCTTTCCAACCCCGCCTTTAATATGCCAAGCCCCGAATGCCTCTTCGACGAAGGCAATGGATGCCAACACCGCAGGTGCAACACGTGGATCAGATCCGCTATAAGTTGCATAGCGATCGAGAATATTTCGTAGATGAATATCTTTAATCTTTAGCCCACGCAGTGATTTCCAGGGCGCAATGATTCGTAAATCGCGAAGCAGCGTTGGACGCTTTAAAAGAGATGCTATGGAACGTAGTTCAGATTCGATAAATGGCTCGCGCGAGACATCCCACATCGCCTCAGCGGTGCGCATTACGCGATCCCACTCTTGGCTTGCTTCCGCTCCCAGAGATTCTGTAATAGCCGCAAGCGTTTCTTTCCGCGATAAGTTGGCAAACTTAACTGACTTACCATCGGCGAAACGGTAATCAAATGATGGGCTAACGGGAACTAGTTCTAGAACTCGTCCCATGACTTCACCGGTGCGCTGAAAGAAATCGCGATAGACCGCAGGAAGAGTCAATAGTGATGGGCCGGTATCAAATGCATAATTTCCGATCCATTCAGTGCGGCACTTACCACCGTGGCGATCCGATGCTTCATAGACAGTTACTTGATGGCCAGCCTTTGCTAGGCGCGCAGCAGTTGCCATTCCGCCCATGCCGGCACCGATTACAGCAACGGCAGGTTTTGTTGCACTTGCTTTGCTCACAGCGTGCGACCTTTCCATGTTACTGCGCCACGGGCGCGCCAACTGTAGATAATCAAATAGATCAAGATTGCACAAGAGATCGGATGCAGAATTGAATCTAGGATTCGGCCGCGTGAACGCGCTGCACTCAGTGCGCGAGTAATAACTACAAATTGATAGGCGAAGAAGCCCAGGGGATGGCCACCAAACCAGGCAATTACTGGAGCGATGCCGGTAATAAATAGAAATGCGATCGCACCCGCGCTACCGCTCTGACTGCCAAAAGCTTTCCAAAGAGATTTTCCATACCCAGCTTTGATTTCAGAGAA
>CAZLTK010000009.1:0-11528 GCA_964562535.1 uncultured Candidatus Planktophila sp. | reverse complement strand
AAGTCTTGGCAATTTGTCGTGGATACGGCGAGATAAATGAGCGATCGCCCAGCATGCCAAGTGCCTGTGAAATAGCAGTTGAAGTTAAACGAACATCTGCATCCATAGTTACAACGATCTCACCTTTAGCCTGCAAATATCCCTGCTGCAGCGCCCATGGTTTACCCAACCAACCACCTGGAAGTTCAGGGGCGTTGATAACTTTTAATTGCGCGCCACCATCTTTTGCTTCCTGCAATTTCTCAGATGTTTCATCGGTTGATGAGTCGTTAATAAAAATGATCTCTGGTTTATTTATGAATTGCTGAGCCTGCAGGCTAAGTACTAGATCTGCAATGTTTTCTGCTTCATTACGCACCGGAATCAAAATAGTTACAGATTCACGGCGTTCTATCGCTGCAACCGGACGACGGATCGTAAAGAAGTTTGCGACGGCCAGCCAAAGCAGTGCAACGGATGCAAAGAAAACTAGGTTAGTTAGCACGATTTATTCGATACAAGTTAAATTGTTAAGGGCGCCCGAGCCAGCGTGAGAAGAGATACGGTGAAAGGAAGGCGCCATAAATCGTTCCGAATAAGAATGCGATACCTGGGCGATCAAAGAAGAATAGATTTGAAACGATGCCGCCAAACCAAGTCCAGATTAAGAAGAAATCAACTGCGGTGTAACTCGCGCTCTGCTTGCGGCGATCGCGCGGTAGAACTAAATGCAAAACTGCAATCAAAGCCATGCCAGATAACAACCACCCAAATGCATTAGAGAGTGGAATTTCAGGAGTGAAAGGAACATGTGAGCCAGTTACCTCCCAAGTCCAACGACCACCGCTAACCATCTGTGGATCAAGGAATAAGTCATAGGCCATCATTCCAAAGCCACCGTAGAGAAACACCCAATTCTTAGTAACTCGGCGCGCAACACATAGGACTGGATGAGCGATCATCGCCCAAGCAAATGGCACAACAAGTGGAACGCTAATTAATTGCGGACCAAGTGATGGATCGTATGAATAGACTCCAAATGGCCAGCCAGTAGAGACGCCAATTAATTCAATAAAGAAACCGAAAGTTAGCGCGATAGCCAAATATGTAAACGCATAACGTGCACCGTATGACAAGAGCGCATGAAGCACCATGGCACCGGCGCCCCAATAAACAGTCGCAATAGTTACAACACGGAGAGCTTCACCATCAAGAAGCGGATAAGAAACTTGTAAGAGCAGAGCAACGCCAAGTACCAGATAGAGAAAGAGACGAGAGCGATCCGAGATACCGCGGCGGTGACGCCTGCGGGGGTTGTAATGACGGATCGACATGGGCTAAGTCTGCCCTAGTAATCGCTTGAGTAGAAACCGCTATTTACTTAGCGAACCGCGAATTTCACGCACTGCAAAGCGGGCAAAGAGTTCTTCGGCATACCAAGCATGGCGTTCGGTGGCCGCAATCGCTTCTTGATGCGCCGCGCCCTTGTAAGCAAAGTTACGTAGATCGCTTCCTGATCGCCAATGTGAAAATGTGCCTTGCAAACCTATGGGAGCTTCACCAATTCCGATGGTCTGTAATAAACCAGGAGATGAATGCAGACTCGAAGTTACTGGTGGAACGGCTCTCCAGAAACGCACATTTTGCGCCCATTTGATTCGAGCACGGGTAATTGCAACAACCTCACCATCTCCTGCGCTCTTTGCGTAATCAAAGGGATTTACCTTGGCCCATAAACCATGAGATGAAATTGGATCAACGAGATATCGAACCTCGTCAGCGCTATTTTTACGCCAGCGCTTGATTAACTTTGAGCTATCTAGCGCAGCCAATTGAGATTGCTCAATAACGACTAGCGCACCCCAGCGAGATATATCGGCATCGCGCGGGGTAAATGTTTCACCTTTTCCCGCACCGAGCATCTTGGCAAAACGCACACCCTTTAATCTGCGAAGTCCACCACGATCTAAAGCCATACGAAGCAGCGCAAATCCAATTTTGCTCTGCTTAATCTTCCAAAAGTAAATAACGGTTACAAGATCATCGGTCATTTGTTGATACCGGCGACGGCAAAAATCTCTGCAGCAACCTCGTGCGGGTGATCCCACATCGGAGCGTGGCCACATTCTTCAAATATCTTCCATTGTGCATGAGCTGGCGCCATAGTTCGTTCTTGGCAAGTTGTCTCTGGAAGCGTGTTATCTGAATCGCCAAAGATAATCGTTACTGGAATTGAAGAATCAATCTTGGAATCAAAGCGCTTCTTTAACATTCCATCCCACGCCGGAAAGTAACCTGGAGAATTTGCCATGGCTAGCGTTGCATCTAAGCAAAGCTCGGTAGAAAATTTGCGCCATCGCGGACTTACCGATTCAAAACCTAATTTCCGTGACCACTCAAACTTCAAAAACGTTGGTGCGAGAGGTGCTGAATTCTTTGCTAAGAATCTTAAAGCGGAAGTTCCAGGATAACGCTGCACAAATGTTGCTAACCAGAAGCCTGCCGGCGCAAGCGCTACTACGCTCTTAACCGTTTGCGGATGTGCTGCCGCCATTTCAAGTGCGATCCAGCCACCCCAAGAATTTCCCACTACGTCAAAGGTATTTAGATCAAACGCTCGCTTAACTTCCTTTACAACCAAATTTGCCATCGAATGTGGATCCATCAGTTGGGTTTTATCAAAAGGGGATTCTCCATGGCCGGGCAGATCAACAGTGATCACGTTGTACTTGGATTGCAGTAATGGAGTAAGCGGCTTCCAGGCAGTTGCTGCCGAGCCCATTCCATGGACAAGCACAATATGAGGCGCTGATTCGGCCTCAGAGGGGAAGAGTTGTAATGAAAGGTTCATCTTAAATTCAGATATTACTCCGTGGCGCTGGTTATTACCCGTTCATCTATAGCCGAAGATAGGGAGGTGAATCTGAGAAGAGCGATCGCGGAACTAATTGGCACCGCCACCCTTTTGCTGGTTGTTATTGGCTCAGGGGTAATGGCGACCAATCTTTCAAAAGATGTTGGCGTGCAGTTAGTAATTAACTCAGCGGCAACTGGATTGATTCTCTACATTTTGATTACCTTGCTTGGTCCAATTAGTGGCGCCCACTTCAATCCAGTGGTCACAGTGATCCAGTTGTATAAGAAGAACATCACAGCAACTCTTGCCGCCGCTTACTCAGTAGCACAGTTAGTTGGTGCGGTAATTGGCGTTGCACTTGCTAACTTCATCTTTAATTTACCAATAATCGAAATTTCCCATAAAGACCGGACCGGCGCTGAACTCTTCGTGAGCGAGATTCTGGCAACCGCTGGCCTTGTCTTCATTATCTTCACCGCCATCGCGCAAAAGAGCGACGCGAAGAATCCAGTTCTTGTCGGCGCTTACATATCAGCAGCGTATTTCTTCACTTCATCAACTAGTTTTGCAAACCCTGCGGTGACTGTCGCCAGAACCCTCTCAGATACTTTCGCCGGCATCGCACCTTCATCGGTACTTCCATTTATTGCCGCGCAAATTATCGGAGCCGCGCTTGGACTCGCACTTACTACATTTATAAATTCACAAAACAGAATCGAGAAGTAAATGAGTAAACCAACAGTTCTCTTTGTATGTGTTCACAATGCTGGTCGTTCACAGATGGCCGCCGGATTTATGCGCGAACTCGGGCAAGGTCGCGTAGAAGTACTTTCCGCTGGTTCTGCTCCAAAAGATTCGATTAACCCAGTGGCCGTTGAGGCAATGGCCGAAGTCGGAATCGATATTGCAAATAACACTCCAAAGGTTTTAACGCCTGAAGCCGTACAAGAGTCAGATGCGGTTATCACCATGGGATGCGGCGATGTCTGCCCGTTCTATCCTGGTAAGCGTTATGAAGATTGGGTTTTGGAAGATCCAGCAGGGCAGGGGATTGAGCCAGTTCGCGTGATTCGCGATGAGATCAAAGCTCGAGTAGAAAAATTACTTGCGGAGTTACTTAGTTAATTTCGGAAGTGGCGCAAAAGCCAACTTCTTCGCAAGCGCGTCCGGGATGCCAAATAGAGCTAGGGCTGCACGAACTGATTCATCAGCATCTTTCTCGGTCGCCTTTGGATTGGTAACTTGATCTATAACCGCAAAGGTAATTACGGCGTGAAAATGTCTTGCTGCCGCAGCAGGGTCATCCAGCTTTAAGAGTTTGGCTTTATTTAGCGCGGTTACATGGCCAATAAGCTTTACCTGCAATTGTGGAACGATTCTCGCAACCACTGCAAAGTAATTGACCAGAGTCTGCGCATGATGCGGATGGGTCTTATTGAGTCTTACGAATAACCGCATCGGCATAACTAACTGCTCAAGGGGATCCTTTGATTGCATTGCGAAAGATTCGGCCCAGGCTTCCCATTCGGCAAAGGCATTGAGGATTGTGGCGGAGATAAGAGCATCCTTATCTTTGAAGTGCTTGTAAACGGTGCTGACCGCAATTTGAGCGTGCTCGGCGATATCTTCAATCGTCGCCGCCTGGCCCTTTACCGCTAACACTTCTTGGGTCGAGTGCAGGAGCGCTGCTCGATTGCGCCTTACATAGGCAGCCTTACGGCCAAGTTCAGGTGGGACTGACTTCTTGGCTTTGCCGGGCATGGAGTAAGTCTAGACGGCCCCTCGGGGCAATTAGAAGGGCTTTTCTATAAAAGAGCGATATCCCTATAAAAGAATAGTATTCTTTTATTCATTAACCTCTATTGGTACGGAGCGGGTATGAAAAGACGGTCTAAATCTCAAAGTCTCACCCTTGCGCTTGTCTTCGGGCTCGTATTTAGTGCTTTCTCTATCTTTTTTTCTCCGGCTTCGATGGCCGCGGATGGCGATCTGGGCAGTCTCGATTTTGGTGCAACGCAGACGAAATATTTGGAATACAACTCTGCTTCATCTGCATTTGCATTTGGAACTGGCGATTTCACGATTGAGTATTGGTGGAAGCCAACGGTCAATCGGCGAAGTGATGTCATGGATTTTTGGTCTGATCCAATCGCAGGCAGCGCTCAAACCACTCGATTCATATTAGGTACATTTGGTGGAGCGCCACACGTTTATGTTGACGACAAAGTTCAAGGTTCTGGAGCAAAAATCTCCGGATCTTCTAGCCTGACTCTAAATATTTGGCACCACATTGCAGTAACTCGATCTTCTGGCGCAATAAAAATGTGGATTAATGGCACACAGGCTGGAAGTACTTATGCAAGCAGCTTAGATATGGGAAATATCGGAATGAAACTTTCCATAATGAAGGATCATGGTGCGGGTGCAAATGGAAGTGGAAAATTCACTGGCGCCAGAGTTGTTATAGGAAGTGCGATCTATAATTCTGCATTCACGCGTCCGAGTACGGCACCAGGATATGTTAATGGCACTACATTTCTCTTGAATGCTTTTCAGGGCGCATCGAATTACCTTAGAGATTCTTCTGCAACGAATTTGAGTTTCACATCTGCGAATTATCCAGATTCTTCAGCAGACACTCCTTTTACCGCAGGTGAAATAACTCTTGCGCCAAATATTTCTGGCATCTCAGCTTCAACTGGAAACATTTCGGGAGGTAGATCGGTAAGAGTTACTGGGTCTTATCTTTTAGCCACTTCTCAGATCAAATTCGATGGAGTCGCGGGGACTTCCCTTTTCGTGGAAAGTTCGACATCTGTCTTGGTGACAACGCCCGCAGGCACTCTCGGTGCCAAAAATGTGGTTCTATCGACAGCAAGCGGAGCTACAACTTTAGTAAATGGGTTTACTTATGTTTCAACACCGGTACCAGCGATTAATTCTCTCAGTGTTACAGAGGGCACGACAGCCGGGGGCACAAGTACCGTTATTAGCGGTACCAATTTAGATACTGCAACTTCGGTTACCGTTGATGGGAATCCTGCAACGATTGTAAGTAATTCATCAACTGCTATCTCAATTACTACGCCTGCAGGAAGTGAAGGAGCCAAAAACGTTGTTGTCACCACAGCAGGAAGCTCAGCGACCATCGTTGGCGCGTTCACGTACAGCACTAGATTCGCTGTTTCTTATGTCGGTGGTGTCGGCACAACCGGAACTGCGCCTGTGCAAGCCAGCATCGCTCCTAATGAAACTTTTACGGTTGCTAGTGGTTCAGCAATCTCAAAAACCGGTTACACCTTCTCTAAATGGAAAGATGCCGGAAACGTTGAATATTTGCCTGGAGCAACTTATACGGTCACGAATTCCACGGTTACGCTTACGGCACAGTGGACTCTAAATAATTATGTCGTCACATTCTTGGCTGGTTCGAATGGATCGATATCTGGAACGACTCCTCAAAACATAGACCACGGAACTAGTACATCGCAGATTACTGCAGCACCAAATGCGAATTATCATTTCACTAACTGGAGTGATGCATCAACGGTAAATCCACGCACAATCTCTTCCGTTGAAACCACAACAACGCTTACTGCGACTTTCGCTATTGATACCTACACAGCAACTTATAACGCAGGCGGAAATGGAACGATTTCAGGCATAGCTATACAAATAATTAATCATGGAGAAAGTGCAACAGCGGTAACGGCTACTCCAAGCGCTAACTATCATTTTGTTGGCTGGAACGACGGCGTGCCTACGGCGACACGACTAGACGCAGCCATAACGGGTTCAATTTCCAAAACCGCAAGTTTTGCGATCGATGCCCATGCAATCACCTTTAACGCCAATGGTGGTAGTGGTGGATCTACGGTTAGCGTGAATCACAACGAAAACGCAGTGGCATCTGCACCAACCGTCTCAAGGAGTCAATACACATTCGCAGGTTGGGCCGAAACGGTCACCGCATCATCAATTGCTAGTTGGACCATAGTTGGTCCCAAGACTCTCTATAGCCTCTGGACTCCAAAGATTTACACGATTACTTATGATGGAGAAAGTGGCACAGTTCTAACGGCAGCTGAAACTTTCACTGTTAGAAATTCTCCCATTCAACTGCAAAGTGCAACCCGTGCTGGGTATAAATTTAATGGTTGGTTCACAGACAAGACCGGCGGAAGCCTTCTTGGAATCACCGGTGCAAATTACACGCCAAGCGATACCGCAACAGTTCATGCACAGTGGACTCAAGCCTCACTCGTCGGTCTTTCCAGTCCTAATTCTTTCGGAACCATCATCGCTACCAGCGGCAACGATGGCGGCATTTCAGCAACCAGATCAGGTACAAAAGCAGAAATTGATTACTTTGCTGACTCCCTGCCTGATAACACTGTAATTACCGCATACCTACAGGGAAGTACCGCCTACGCAGCCAGTCAGTTAACTGGTGTCACAAATCTCTTACTTTCAGTTGTGGTTGCTTGGAAAGCACCAGATGAAACAGTCCCGTTGGTTGATCCAAGTAAAAACGCGATCAGGTTGAAAATTACTAATCCAAGTATCAAACGTGGTGCGAAGGTATATTCCATTGTAGGGGAATCCTCAACAATTCTTACAACCGCTACGCAAGATGGCTTCGTTGTAATTGAACTGCGGGAAGATCCAGAAATTGTAATTGCTAACCCCGTAGAGGCCCCCGCACCACCTGCGCCGCCTTCAATTACCGCGGCGCCAATTGTTGATAACTCGGCAGCGGAAAATGCAGCAAAACTAAAAGCCGAGGAAGAGGCAAATAAGGCTGCAGAATTAAAGGCCGCGCAAGAGCAAGCCGCTAAGGACTTACAAGCAGCGCGCGAAAAGGCTGAAGCTGAAATTAAAGCGGCGCAAGATGCCGCTGACATCGAAGCAAGACTCAAGGCGGAAGCAGATGCGCGCTCGGCAGCGGAAGTAAAGGCGAAAGAGGATGCAGAAATGGCTGCTTACTTAGCTTCACAAAAAATTGTTCCGAACGTAACGCTTTACTCGATTAGCCCTACTTTGAAGCTAAGTGTTTACGACACCACTTATCTTAAGAGCTACCTTGCAACGTTAAAGCCTAAGGCCACAGTTACGTGTATTGGATACATCTATCCGAAGAACACAACTTTGGCCAAGGCCAAGTTGAAGGCAACCAGCCAGGCAACGGCCGTCTGTAAGTTGATTAAAGCCCAACGCAAGACGATCACGACCAAGGTAGTTGTATACCCATCAACCAAAGCACCCAAAGCTGCTTCTGGAGCAAAGTGGGTTGCTGTTAGTTACCGTGTAGATGGCTTTAAAAGCTAACTAAATTTCTTTTGTTTCAGATACAACATATAGAAAGCAAGGGTGATTATTGCTGCAGGGATAACGTTCCAGCGCTCTAGAGGGCTACGAGATGCTGCATTAGCAAGAATTCCCAAAATTCCAAGAATTATGAAAACTTTTAGAATCCATTTTGGTTTAACAATCTGTCCGCGTAGGTAGCGAATGAAAATTACCATTTGGTAAAAAACTAAGGCGAAATTCAAAACATAAATCACCCGAATGGAGGTCGGGAAAAATTCGAATTGACCGCCCGCTGCGCGGTCTAGGGCGTAGGACGCTCCAAGCATTACGCCGAGTACGAGATAAAGATTCCAAGCAAAAGAAGTTAATACAAATACTGCAAAAACCTTGCTTCTCATAGAGTTAATCTCCAACCACCATTGGGGTCGCGCCAGTGCATGCAATTAACTCGGCATAGCTAGTTGGGTAAACCGCGTGTGGGTGACCAGATGCTGCCCAAACAATTTCGTAGTCATTAAGTGCTTGATCAATCAGAATCTTCTCAGGTTGGCTAATCCAACCAAGTGGTGCAACTCCGCCAACGGAATAACCAGATACTTCTTTTACATAGTTGGCATCGGCGCGACCGAGTTCGGCAATACCTAAATTCTTGGCAATTAATTCAGTATCTACGCGATGACGACCACTTGTGATTATCAGTAGGGGATTACCCGATGGCAATTTAAAGATAAGCGAAGAAGCGATCTGCCCAACTTCAATTCCTAAACCATTTGCTGCATCGACTGCAGTGCGGGCGGTTTCGGCAAGAACAGTTACTTGGCCTTTAACGCCGAGGTCGCTTGCTGCTTGAATAAAGCGTTTTACCGCTGCCTTTTCGAGGATGCCTTCCATAGTTGCAGGATACCCTTGGCAAATGTCTATCGGAGCACTTGATCAAAACCACCGTGCGAAATTAGCGAGAAATTCTCTACGAGTCTGCTTCCTTTTGCTCGGAATAGTTTCTATGGGTTGGGTGCCGCGTATTCCGGAAATCAAAGACTTAATCGGACTTTCAAATGGGGCATTTGGCTTCGTACTTTTGGGAAGCACTTTCGGTTCAATCACTGGCGCACAACTTGCTGGAAGGCTGATGCACACCTTTGGTTCGCAGAAAGTGATCTTCGTTGGCGTATTCATCATGCCCGCTGGATTAGCAGGTATGGGTTTAGCAACCAATGCGGCTACCTTGTTCTTAACTTTGTACTCCATGGGCCTTGGGTATGCCCTAATCGACATGTGTTACAACTTTCAAGCTACCGTTGTTGAAAATATTTTAGGTCGCCGTTACATGTCGTCATTCCATGCGATGTGGAGCATGGGCGCTTTTGTAACAACCGTTCTTGGTGGTGCAATCACGCGCCATGTTTCACCGCGTGCAAATCTATTGGCTATCGCCGCAGTCTCACTGATTGCCTATCTAATCGCTGCTTACTATTTGCTACCACCATCAATTGATGGCCACAAGGGCGAAGAAGAACACGAAGCAAAGATTCCGCTGTTCGGTAAATCAGTTATGCCGCTTTGGTTCTTAGGTTGCGGACTGCTCGCAAGCTTAGTTGGAGAAGGTGCGGCAAGTGACTGGGGCGCAATTTTATTGCGCGATGAGATGGGATACGGCAAAGGTGTTTACGCATCAGCCTTCGCATCATTTGCACTAGCGATGATCGTAAGTCGCTTCTTAGGAGATCGCGCCCTCGATTACTTTGGTCCTGCACGTTTGGTAAAACTTGGCGGCTACTTTGGCGGAAGTATCTGGGGGATTGCGATGCTAATTGCGATTCCGATGTCGGATGCTTATCCAATCCCTGCACTGATAATTGTAAATATCGGATTTATCGCAGCAGGACTTGGCATTGGTCCAATGTTTCCTGCATTTATCTTGGCGGCAAGCAAGACTCCAGGTATCGCACCAGCTGTGGCAATTTCGCGCGTTGGTGTAATTGGTATTGCCGGCTTCTTCTTTGGTCCAACTGTTACAGGTTTGATCGCTGAATACACAAATCTTTCAATTGGAATGGCTTACCCAGTTCTGATGTTGATTTTGGCTGGCTTCTTATCCAAGTCGATTAAGGCAGTTAATGCTTAAATCCAAGTCTGCAGCAGGGTAAAGGTTGCAACTAGAACTAGTAACCCAGCAAAAGCTTTTTTAGTAGTTTCATTACTTTTCGATTGACGATGCGAAGCCAAGAGCGAAATTGCCATTGCGCTTAGCGCCATAACTATTGGAACTTTCCAATCCACTTCATCCCAATGTGATTGGTGGCCGATAAAGGCGGTAATTGAGTTAAGTGCAATAACTACTAGCGATGTTCCCGATGCGACGCGTGCTGGAGTTCCGAAGGCGTGCATCAACACAGGAATAACGATAAATCCACCGCCGATTCCAAAGAGTCCAGTGATTACACCAATCCCAAGAGAAATCACTACTAACGCCCCGGGAGACATTCTGCGTTGTTCTTTTTCGGCAGATTTCTTAAGCATGGATATCGCTGCAAAAATAATGGTGATACTAAATCCGGTTGTGATTACCTGATCACTTAACTTGTGGGCCAAAACTGATGCGGCCAAGTTGGTTACAAGCCCTAAGCCCCAGATCACAAAAGCTTCGCGGTAGAGAATTTCCTTGGCGCGCGCTTTTGGAATTGAGCCGGCAACTGCGGCACAGAGAACTATTGCTAGAGCACCTGTTGTTGCTGGAATGGCGGTGAAGTCAAAGATGTAGAGAAGAATCGGAACCGAGAGCATTGCTCCACCGGCGCCTACAAAGCCAAGGACCGCTCCGATAAATCCACCCGAGACTATCGCCAGCAAGATATCCATCTCTTAATAATCTCACCCAAAGCTCAAATCAAAAGCAAAATGGCCCCCCTTTCGGGAGGCCATTTCATGTACTTCTGATTACTTGTTCAATTACTTGTTAAAGAAAGAGATATTTCCGATATGTGGACCGAAAGCATCTGCTGAAATTGCACCGCTGTAGATAAGTGCGAAGATGATTAGTGATGCGCCAGCTAGAGCGAGATCCTTGTTGAAAGCGATCATTTCGTTCTG
This sequence comes from uncultured Candidatus Planktophila sp., assembly GCA_964562535.1. Taxonomy (GTDB): domain Bacteria; phylum Actinomycetota; class Actinomycetes; order Nanopelagicales; family Nanopelagicaceae; genus Planktophila. Next base: position 292 of record CAZLTK010000009.1, on the reverse strand, counting down.
CTTTGCAGTTGCATCAGTTTCTTTCCAGTAGTTGTGGAAGATAACTGCAGCAAGTACCAAAGTGATTGCGAGCATTAGAGCGCCTAGGTCTACCCAGAAGCCAAGTGCGATGTAGATTCCACCGAGAAGGAAGAAAAGTCCGCTTGCCAATACGCCGAGCTTTGCAGCAGGCAACTTCTTGTACTTGGCATAGCCAGTCATCATTTCAAGCTTGGCAAAGTGAGCGATTCCTGATGTGATGAAGATGAAGGCGAAAAGAATTCGGCCAATTACGAGTACTGCGTCCATGGTT
>CAZLTK010000008.1:4455-28609 GCA_964562535.1 uncultured Candidatus Planktophila sp. | reverse complement strand
TCTCATTCATAAGACTTAGAGTACATAATGAACCTATGAAATTACGAGGGGTTACTGCAGCAGTTATTGGCGCACTATCAGCGGTGCTTTTCACCCCTTATTCAGCGCAAGCCGCCGAACCAACTTTCACAGTGATGTCCCGAAACATTTATCTGGGAGCCGATGTTGGGGTTGCCCTTGAGTTAATTCCCAATATGCCGGCAGCTGCGCAATTTATGTGGGATCAAGTAAATAAGAATGACTTTTCAAAACGTTCTATAGCCCTGGCTGCCGAAATCAAGGAATATCAGCCCGATGTAATAGGCCTACAAGAAGCCACTATTTGGTACTGCAAGAAGAATGCTTGGGGCAAGAAAGTCGAAGTCTTTAACTTCACTGATCAACTGCTTGAAGCCCTCGGCGGAGATTACGTGTTGGCGAGTAAAGATGGAAAGACAGCATTTAATCCAGGGTATTCCATCAATCCAATCCCATTCTTAACGATGGTCAATGACCCAGAGCGTTTCCAGAAGATCTTTGGCCAAGATAAAGCTGCCTGTGGTTTCCAGATCGGCGATGCTTTAGCGATCAAGAAGACGCTAGCCAATCAAGTTATCCAAGTTGGAAACACCGAATACGAGGCAAGTTACAGCATAATTCCAACCTTAATGACTATTTATCGCGGCTACACCTGGGCTGATATTAATATTGCAAATATCCCAGTGAGATTTGTGTCAACTCACCTGGAATCAATTTGGGATGAGAATAAAGTTCCCAACGCGGCCAAACAAGCGTCACAGCTGATTTCAGATCTTAAAGAAACAAATATGCCACTTGTCGTAATTGGTGACTTCAACGCTGATCCGCGTGATCCGCGTCCAGCAAATGCGGCTAATCCGGGTTTACAACCAACTGCCAGTAAAGAATGTCCAGCAGGTGATAGCAAGTGCAATGCATATCGGTTAATGATTGAGGCTGGATTTAATGATGCTGGCCCAGATGCAAGCGATCCAACTACTTATACCTGGGGAATGAACGCGCTTTTAACCGGACCAGATCCAGATCGCTTTAAATCTGCGCAAGGCATGGGAAACGAATACGGATTTACCGATCGCCTTGATTACATCTTTGCCAAAAATGGAGTTGATGTAAGCACTTCAAAAATAATTGGTTACAAGGCACCTTACGCAACTGATCATGCAGGAGTCTTTGCAGAATTTACAATTCTCAACACACTAGCGGGGCAGAGCGCTCCACTGCCAGAACATAATCCATTCCCAATTTCCTTCTGGCAATGGGTAGGAATTGCTCTGATAGCGCTAATTATTTGGAGAGTTAAAAGACGCTTGACGCGAGCGTAATTACGCATAGGGTTAAGACACTATGGAGATGAGCACGCGGGAAATTGCTGATTTAGCGCGCGAAATCCGCCTTCAGATTCTTCACACTATTAAGGGCGCCGGAATGGGCCACATCGGTGGAGATTTTTCAGTCACCGACATCTTGGCAACTCTCTTCGGCGCGGTTTTAAAGGTAGATCCCAAAGAACCAAATAAACCCGATCGCGATCGTTTGATCTTAAGTAAGGGCCACGCCGCTGTTGCTCTTTATTCAACGTTAGCGCTGCGTGGTTTCTTTCCAGTCGAAGATCTGAAAACTTTTGCGCAACCTTTAAGTAAATTAAATGGCCATCCCAATCGTAATAAAGTACCAGGCGTTGAATCAAACACGGGTCCGTTAGGACACGGATTTCCAATCGCAGTGGGCACGGCAATTGGTGCGCAACTAGCAAAGAACGGTAGCCGCTCATTTGTAATTATGGGCGATGGAGAATTGCAAGAAGGAAGCAATTGGGAAGCGGCGATGTTTGCCGGCCACCGCAAACTAACAAATTTAATTGCAGTGGTTGATCGAAATGGTTTCCAACAAGGTAGCCCAACTTCTAAAACCAACGAACTTGATCCACTTGACAAAAAATTTGAATCCTTCGGATGGGAAGTTTGTGTTATTGATGGTCATGATCACGCTGCGCTTCTCAAAGCTTTCACTGACCCACAAACCAAACCAAGAGTCATAATCGCACAAACCACAAAAGGTAAAGGCGTTGACTTTATGGAAGGTAAAGCCGAGTGGCACCATAAAGTTCCTTCAGCCGAACAATACGAACTAGCGCTCGAGCAGATAGGTAAGCAATGAGCGAAAAGTTGGAAGAGTTTGATAACCGCTTTATCTTTGCCAAGACTTTGATTGCGCTGGCAACCGAAAATCCAAAGATTGTTGTCGTCTGCAATGACTCAGTTGGTTCAAGCAACTTAGGCGAGTTCCGCGATCTATTCCCCGATCGTTTAATCGATGTCGGCATTGCAGAACAGAACATGGTTGGAGTCGCCGCAGGGCTAGCAAACGCTGGATTTACGCCATTTGTATGCGCCGCATCCCCGTTCTTAACTGGCCGCGCGCTCGAACAAATCAAAGCCGACGTTGTCTATACCCGCACAAATGTAAAGCTCTGCGGTATGAGCCCGGGAGTTTCATATGGCGAACTCGGACCAACTCACCATTCCATCGAAGATATAGCCTGGATGCGCGCTCTTGATTCACTTCCAATCGTTCTGCCTGCTGATGAAGCGCAGACGAAAGAAGCAATTACCTGGGCGGCAAATACAATCGGCCCCGTATTTATGCGTATCGGCCGCTTCAAAGTTCCATCAGTATCACAGGGTCAGGGCCCAGCATTTGTCCCAAATAAAGCGATGCGCATTATCGATGGCAACGACATCACAATTATTGCAACCGGCACTTTGGTCTCTCGCGCGGTTGCTGCAGCCCACCAATTAAAGAGCGAAGGAGTTTCTGCTCGCGTTATAAATCTTTCAACTGTTTCACCGCTGGACACCGCTGAAATTCTCGCTGCAGCGAAGGAAACTAAGGCAATTATTACCGCAGAAGAATCAGTTACTCGCGGCGGAGTCGGTGGCGCGATTGCAGAATTTGTTGTGCAGAACCACCCAGTTGCGATGAAGTTACTTGGCACAGACACCTTTGCACCAACTGGATCAGTTTCCTATCTTCTTGAGCATTATGGACTTACTGCAGATTCAATTGTTGCCTCTGCTCGAGAGCTCTTAAAGCATGGAAAATAGCTCGTCAATAATTCTTGCTATTGATCAAGGCAGTGGATCAACCAAAGCGCTGGCCATAAATTTAAAGGGTGAAGTTCTTGCCCAAGCAGAAGTAAAGATAAATACAACTTTTCCGCAACCTGGATGGGTTGAACAAGATCCTGAAGAAATCTGGCGCTCGGTTGTTGCCGCATCACTTGAAATAACTAAATCCCATAAAATTTCGGCAGTTGGTTTAAGTATTCAACGCGAATCAGTTCTCTTCTGGGATCGCACAACTGGCAAAGCCCTCACCAATGTGATCACCTGGCAAGACCGCAGAGCCTCAGATTTAGCGCAAAAATCAGCGAAAAACGCTGCCCGCGTGAAGGAGATAACTGGCCTTGAACTAGATCCCATGTTCTCAGCGCTTAAAGCGCAATGGTTGTTAGAGAACCAAGACCTCACAGGGGATATCTGTATCGGAACTATTGATTCATGGATTGCATTCAAATTAGGCTCTGGCCACATCATCGAATCAGGTAGCGCTAGTCGCACCCAGTTGCTTGATATCAAAACTGGTCAGTGGAGCCAAGAACTTCTCGATCTCTTCAAAGTAGAAATGAAAACTTTGCCAAGAGTCTGCTCTTCAGATGAGAAACACATCTGCACAAATATGGTAGAGCTCGGTCTATCTAACGATGTACCGCTTTCGGGCATTGTGGGAGATTCGCACGCCGCGCTCTTTGCTCATAAAGGTTGGATCTCTGGAAATTTCAAAGCAACTTTCGGCACCGGTACCTCGCTCATGGGGCTTACCGAGACTAATCCACAGACAATTGCTTGGTCACTCGGCAGTGAAATAACTCGAGCTGCAGAGGCAAATATTCTTTCAACTGGTTCGACTCTGGTTTGGCTGGCACAACTACTTGATACAACTCCAGATGAACTAGCTAAACTTGCACCAGAATCAACGCAGCAGGTTGAGATAGTTCCTGCCTTTAACGGTCTTGGTGCGCCTTGGTGGGATCGTGAAGCAACTGGAATCATTGCAGGGCTAACCCGAGGTAGCAGCCGCGCAGATCTCGTAGCAGCCGCGCTTAGATCAACTGCTGCTCAAATAAACGATGTCCTCGAAAATTTTGCTAAATCTGGAATCAAAATAGATTCGCTCTATGCCGACGGTGGTGGAGCACGCAATCAATATTTAATGCAGATGCTCGCTGATCTAAGCGGCAAGAAAATTAAATCTTCACAGCTACTCGAACTCTCTGCATTCGGTGCAGCGATGGTTGCCGCAATTGGCGCGGGGCTTGCGACTATTTCGGATATCGAAAAGATCGAACTTAAATATGATGAATATTTACCTCGTCTTTCTGATGAAGAGCGCGAAAAAGCCCTTAAAACATGGCGAAAAGCCTTGGCCGCATCCCGCATGAAAATCCATTAAAACCCTATTCACCAACGGCTTTAACTCGTAAGATTTCAACAACAAGGAAGAGAGAAGGCGCGGAAATGGGAAAGCTAACTTACGGAGCAGGCATCTGGGCATTTGGCCAATTTGTTGATCGCTATGCTGGAGATGGTTACGGACCAACGCGCACAAGTCAGCAGATGATTGAGGATGCTGCCAAGGTACCTGGCCTTAAGCACCTTGATATAAACGTGCCATTTGATATCCCAGAGCGCACCGCGGTTGAAATCAAAAAGATGCTTGATGACAACGGACTTATCTGCCGTGCGACAACTCCACACATCTACATGCGTGAATATGTGAAGGGTTCATTTACCAACCCAGACACCAAGCTTCGCTCACAAACTAAAGATCGCGTTCGCGAAGCAATTGCTGCCGCAGAAATTTTGGGCGCAACTTACGTAAAATTCTGGCCGGGCCAAGATGGTTTTGATTTTCCTCTGCAAGCAAATTACTTGCAGATTTGGGATTACACCATTAACGGCATTCGCGACCTAGCAAATGAAAACCCTAAGGTGCAATTTGCTATTGAATACAAATGCAAAGAACCACGTGTTCGCATGACCCTTGCCACCGCGGCTAAAACTCTTCTTGCAATAAGTGAGATGAAAGTTGATAACGTCGGAATCGTGATGGACTTTGGCCACTCACTTATGGCACAAGAAACTCCAGCTGAGTCCCTTCTTCTTATCCATCGCCACGGCAAGTTAGTGAGCGCTGAGCTAAACGACAACTGGCGCGGCTGGGATGACGATCTACCTGTTGCATCGGTACATTTATTTGAAACTATCGAATATATGTTGGCACTTCGCAGTATCAATTGGACTGATCCAGTACTACTTGATCAATTCCCATTCCGCGAAGATCCAGTACGTGCACTTACTCGCAGCATCGAAATCATTACTTATCTTGAAGAAGTCTGCGATCGCATAGATATCGCAGCCCTCAATCAGGCTCAGAACTCGCAAGATGCGCTGGCCGCACAGGCAGTTATTTGGGATGCCTTGATGCAGGAGAAGCGTTTCACGCGGTAGTCATCTACCTGTAAACTCACACCTGTACTTGGAGACGTCGCATAGCCCGGTCGAGTGCGCCTCACTGCTAACGAGGTAAGGGGTTAAACCCTTCAGGAGTTCAAATCTCCTCGTCTCCGCTCAGCAGATCTTTACCCCTTTAGAAAAAGGATTTCACTTGCCTAATTACAAAGTAGCAATTGTCGGTGCTGGTCCTGCCGGCTACTTTGCGGCGCAAGCACTTCAAAATCTGCAGACTGATGATCTGCAATTTTCTATCGACATGATCGAACGCCTACCAACGCCTTGGGGCTTAGTTCGCAGTGGAGTAGCCCCTGATCACCCAAAGATTAAGACTGTGGCAAAGGTATTTGAAAAGATAGCCACCGCTGGAAACTTCCGCTTGTTCGGCAACGTTGAACTCGGTACAGATCTCTCTATTGAACAACTCAACGAAATGTATGACGCCGTCGTTATTGCCACTGGTTCAGCGGTAGGTAAGAAGCTTGGGATCCCGGGCGAAGATTTACCAGGTTCAATCTCAGCTGCCCACTTTGTTCCTTGGTATAACGCGCACCCAGATTTTGCAGATTTCAAGATTGATTTAAATTGCACAACTGCAGTGGTTATCGGCGCCGGAAATGTGGCCATGGATGTAGCGCGCATGTTGGCACTTGAACCAAGTGAATTAGATCCAACAGATACCGCAGATCACGCTATTGCAGCGCTTAAAGAATCAGCAATCCGCGAAGTTGTAATTAGCGCTCGCCGCGGACCAGAGCATGCAGCTTTTACATCTCCTGAACTTCGCGAACTCCCGAAGTTAGAGCACACCAATGTTTTAATGGCTAAATCAGATATAGAGGCAGCAATTAAGCGTGTGGGGGATGAAATCGAGAAAGAGACCAAGAGCAATCTTGATGCCATGTTGCTGATCTCTGAAAAAGAGGCGACAAACCACGATCGCACTATGAAGTTTCAATTCCTTGCTACCCCTATTAAATTTAAAGGTGATGGCAAAGTTGAAGAAGTGGTTTTCCAAAAGACTGGCAGCGATGAAACATTCAGCGTTAAATGTGGTCTAGTGATAACTGCTATTGGCTATGAAGCTGCAAGTATTCCTGGTGTACCTTACGAGCGCGGAAAAGTAGTAAACAAAGAAGGCCGTGTAGGCAATGGCATGTACGTAGTCGGGTGGGCTAAGCGCGGACCATCAGGTGTAATTGGTACAAATAAATCTGATGCCGCAGATGTAATGAAGTTATTAGTTGAAGATTTGAAGAACCCAAAGAGCGCTAGCGATATTGCAGATATTTTGCCTGCAAGTAAAGTGATTTCACAGTCGCATTGGGAGGCGATCAATGCCGCTGAAGTTGCAGCGGGAGAACCTTTAGGTAAACCTCGAGTTAAGGCGGTTACACGCGAGGAATTACTTAGTTTGGGTGGTATTTGAAAAGGTTGTAGTATTCACAGTCTGGCGTGCGTAGCTCAACGGATAGAGCATCTGACTACGGATCAGAAGGTTAGGGGTTCGAATCCCTTCGCGCGCACGAGATGAGCCTTTCGGTGCCTTTCACACCGGAAGGCTTTTCTTTTTATTTAAATCGATAAGAGATACCGTTGGTCCATGAGCAAAGTCTTTCTATTCGTTGAAATCAATGTGAAGCCGGGCCAATTTGATGAGTTCGTCTCTAAACTAAAGAGCCACATTGCCGTGATCCGCACCGAAGCTGGTTGCGAGTTCATTGAGATCTACCGCGATACTCAGAAGCCAGATGTTGTAAACGTCTGGGAGATCTGGAGCGATCGTCCATCTTGGGATGCCCACATGGTTAACGCGAACAGCAAGGCTTGGCAGGCGATCGGTCCCAACTATGTCTTCGGCGAGACAATAACAGTTATGGATTCGCTTTAAAGAATGAGTACGCAAACACCGGCGCATTGGCATAAACCTCACGAAGGCGAACATCGGCTTCCGGTATCTCTTGTCGTGATGGTAGTAATAGGTCTGCAGTTTCTGCTGCCTAAAGATTTATCACTAGGTTTCCAAAGGTATATCTGTGCTCTTGAAGCGCTGTTATTGATTGCCTTAGTTGCTTTGACGCCTCGAAGAATTGGTTCTCATCACAAGCCAACTCGTAATTTAAGTATCGTTTTAACGAGCGTGATGACAATTTCTAATGTCGCATCAGCTTTAAAATTGATTGAAAGTTTAGTTTCAGGTTCTATAGATAGCGCTAACAGGCTTCTCTTATCTGGCGGATCAATTTGGCTGGCAAATATTGTTATTTTTAGTTTATGGTTTTGGGAACTTGATCGTGGTGGTCCTGGTGCCCGTGCGGAGGGTCGGAAACCAATTCCTGATTTTCTCTTTCCTCAGATGAGTTCACCTGAATTCAGCGAAAAGGGATGGCACCCAAAATATTTTGATTATCTATATATCTCGATTACAAATGCCAGCGCCTTCAGCCCTACTGACACCGCACCGCTGAGCCGATGGGCAAAGCTATTGATGCTCATTCAGTCGATGACCTCACTAGTCACAGTGGGTCTAGTGATCGCCCGAGCGGTAAATATTCTTAAATAAATCTAGTCAGAGTTAGTGGCCTGATCTAAGATTGCGCCATGACTTATCAACTAAGAGATATCAAAGGTTCTGTAGTAGTAATCACTGGCGCAACAACCGGAATCGGAGCCGCCGCCGCAAAGCAACTTGTTGAATTAGGTTGCAAAGTAGTTCTAAACGCGCGTAACGAAGCAAAGTTGCAAGAGATGGTTGCCTCACTTGGCGCCGATAACGCTGCATATTTAGCAGGCGATTCATCGATTCCAGATGTTGCTCGCGCGGTTGCTAAGAAGGCGCTAGATGCTTTCGGAACCATTGATTGCGTAGTGCCAAACGCTGGCATTGGTATGTATGGATCGGTACTTGATTACAGCGATGATGAAGTAAATCGCATGATGCGCACAAATTACGAAGGAAGTGTGCATATTGTTCGTGCAACTCTTCCAACAATGCTTGCTAAAAAAGCCGGCGACATCATCATGGTTTCTTCAGTTGCGGGCTTCCGTGGAGGTGGGGATGAATCAATTTATGCTGGAACTAAGCATGCACAGGTTGGTTTTGCAGGCGGACTCGATCGCGAACTCCGCGAAAAGGGTGTGCGCGTAGCGTTGGTATGTCCTGCAGGAACAGATACTCAATTTGCGATTGAAGCTGGACGCACAGCAGGTGAGCCAAAGCTTGCTAGTTACTTGCGCCCAGATGATGTTGCTTTCCAGATTGTACAAATCATGCGTCAACCACTAACGGTGCGCACCCATATTTGGACGCTCTGGTCTATGCAGCAGCAGTCATAACGCTCGCTTAATTATTTAAGCGAAGCAACTCCCATTTCGCAGGCAATTGATGATGCAAGACCATCATTGGCTGTTGCCAGATCTGGATGACGCACGCCGGTCTTAATTGATCCAACCCAAGCGGTTAGTTCGTTGATATATGCCTGCTCAAAGCGACCCATCCAGTTTTCATACAACTTGCCATGAGTGCGTGGCGGTAAGTTGAAATCGTACGAGATTGAAACTCCACCCAAGTTATCGATCTCAAGTGAGCCATTCTCCATAAGCGCTTCCATGCGTACTTCATAGCCGTAAGTGCTGTTAGCTGCGATATCGACGGTCATCAATACGCCAGATTCGGTGTGCGCTAAAACAGTTAGTGGATCTTGCAGTTGGTCATTGGCATATTTGCTGCGCTTCATAGCAACTGTTGTCATCGAAACGAATTCCTCGCCGAGCAACCAACGTGCGATATCTACTTCGTGGACAGCAACGTTGGTTAATAACATCGGGGTTGTGGCAGTTGGAGAGCTGACGTTACGAGAGATGCAGCGAAGATGTAGAACCTTGCCGTATTTGCCCGATTGGATCTCTTTCTTTAATTCAATATATGAAGGATCAAATCTGCGCATAAATCCAAGAGTTATATTTAAACCCGACGCATTTGCTAGATCGGCGACCTTCTTGGCATCGGCTGACTTCGGGGCAAGTGGCTTTTCACAAAGCGTGTGTTTGCCGGCGTTGATCGCAAGTGTTAAATGTTCTGGATGCAAGGGATCTGGTGAACAGATAATCACTGCATCAACGTTTGCATCACCTGCTAATGATTCAACAGAGGAGTGCTGATTGATTGCTACGCCGGATTTGGCACTCAACTCTTTAGCAAGTGAATCCATACGCGGACCGTCTAAGTCAAAGAGAGCAGTAACTACTGCACCATCAACATGCTCTGTTAAGTAGCGAGCATGACCTGAACCCATGATTCCAACACCAATAACGCCAACACGAATATCAGACACGAAAGACTCCCTAGTTATTGAAAGAATATTTAATGATCGCAAGTCTACTCAAAAGCCTTTCTAACCGATAGGGACTATTCTTATTAATTATGAATTCGACTAGGGCAACCCTTGCGATAGATGTCGGGGCTTCCAAGATTGCTGGCGCCTTAGTCGGCGAAACTTTTGAAATCTTGCATCACGAGACGGTGCCTGCACGAACGGCGCTGTATGGAGATGCTGATCCAGATTTGGCTATAACAAAAGGTTTAATCAATACTTTGCTTAAGGTAGCCAAAGATAAGAATTTGGAAGTAACTAAAGGTGGTGCATGCTTTGCCGAATATGTAACCCCAGATCATCTGTTAAATAGCAAAGATCAGATCGCTTGGTCTGTGCAGCCGAAGGAAGATTTTGCTGAACTAACCGGGTTTGCCTGGGCTATTGAATCTGATGTGCGAGCTATGGCGCTGGCTGAAGTACGCGCAGCAAATGTCAAAGATTTCCTATTTATAACTGTTAGTTCAGGAATCTCGCATGCGCTGGTAATGGGCGGAAAACCTTGGGCTGGGGCAACCGGTGAGGCGATTGGTTTTGGAATTACACAGATTGATAACTCACAAGAGAGCCCGATCCTTGAACAATTCTCATCTGGTCTCGGTATAACTCGTCGCTATCAAAAGGCGACGGGGACAGATATAACAAGTGCTGAAATTGTCTTTGCGCAATACGAAAAAGATCCAATTGCTAAAGAGATTATTGGCTCGGCAGCGGCTGTTCTAGGTAAATCATTGGCGGCAATGGTTGATTTTCTAGATCCCGCACGGATCGTTATTGGTGGAGGCTTGTGGCTCGGAAGCGATCTGTATCGCAACTTAGTTGTGGCCAGTTACGAGAAGAACGTGACCAAGCGTAGAAAAGCGCCCGAAGTTATTAAATCAGTTGCCGGAAGCAACGCTGCCGTAATCGGCGTAGCGATCGCAGCTAATTAAGAGTTAGCCGCAGCCTTGTCGGCAAGGATGTAGTAATCCTTACATTCGCGCACAACTGTAGAAGGCCAATCACTTTCATATCCAGTTGCTGCGGAGATACGTTTAAAGGCTTTATTTTTATGAGCACCGATTAGCTCCATGATCACAATTTCAGAGACATCGATCATTGTGGTTGGACCAACACTAACTCCGTACTTTGGAACTTCACTTACATCTTTAAAGTCTGGAAAAGTTCCTAAGTTATCTTGTCGAGTTTCATCTGAAATTCTTACAATGCGGGTGCGCGCGGTTTTCTCAGTGCCTGGCGGGTTAAAAGCAACATGGCCATCTGATCCACCGCTAGCCATAAGAAATACGTTTACACCGACCCTACGCAGGTAATCTTCATAACCTTGTGGATCTGAGGCATCTGGAAAGCGCACGCTTTCTTCAGGAATTTTTCCACCTTCAGGAGCTCCCGAATTAAGCACATCAAAGATTTCTAACTTGGCAAAGCGCACACAACTAAAGTGTTTATCTTCCCCATGATTTGAATGTGAACCGTCTGCGTTCTCTTGCAGATATTCATCCATCATTGCGATGACTACATGTGAAATATCCTGCTTGGCGGCCCTGATCATGGCGGCAAGTGCGTTGTATGTGCTGCGGGGCGTGCGTCCACCTGGGCAACCTAGAACAAATTGGCGCCCTTCAGATTTCGCTCGAACTAATTCGGTGAAGATTATCTCCGCTGCGTAATGTCCAACAGATAGATCATCTGGCAAAACAATGGGATTGATCTGTTGCAATTTTTATTTGCCGATTTTTGCTAGCGCTGGTGCCACAACGTTATGAAGATAATCAACTGATTGCTTCATTCCGCTAATTGGTCCCTCACCTAAACCTGGCATTTCACCAGTGATCGCGACATCTTGTTCAATGACATACCAACCTTGATAACCAGCGCTTTCTAGCGCAAGAATGGTCTCAAGAATAGGCACATCGCCTTGTCCAAGAGGTGTAAACAAACCTTTTTGCACACCTTCCATGATGCTCTGTTGGCGTGCCAGAACAGGCGGAACAGATTTCATATTTACATCTTTGAGGTGGACGTGGCCAACGCGACTAGCGTACTTCTTCGCAAATTCAACGGTGTCCTGTCCACCGATAGTCATATGTCCAGTATCAAGGCACCACATAACTTCAGAGTTATCGACCACCATATCTATATCTTTTTTAGTCTCAACAACAGTTTGTAAATGTGGGTGAACCACTTGTACAAGGCCGTGATCTTTACAAATCTGATCTACCTCAGCGAGCATCTTAAAGAATTGCGTAACTTCATCTTTGCTTAACTCTTCAGGGTTGGCCCAGTCCCAAGTTTGAACTGGGCAGGAAACAAAGTGGGTTGCGCCGATCTCTTGAAACTTCTTGCTAGTTGTTAACGCCATTTCAATTGTTGCTTTTTCTTGTGACTTGTCATGCAGCACAACAGGTGTGAATCCACCGATCATCGACATATTAAATTCTGCCAACTGATCCTTAAGTTCTGCAGAGTCATCAGAGAAGAATCCAGGTGCACCTAGTTCAGTCGCAGGCAGCCCTAGACTGGTCATCTCTGAAAGTACGCGCTTAGTTGGCAACATTGCGCCCCAACCCGGTACTTCACAGATTCCCCATGAAATTGGTGCAGATGCGATGCGCTTTAAGAATGAAGTGGTCATTGGCTGATCATAACTTGCAAGGTAAGGTCTGAACATGACCATGGATATCGGCGGATCTTTCCGACATGAATTAACTGGAAGCTTTTCACAAGGATCGGACTCCAACCCAACGGTTGCGATGGTGGAAGCCTCTTACAAGGCCAATAACCTGCACTATCGCTACGTTAACTGTGAAGTTAACCCAGACCAATTGGAAGCGGCTGTGAAAGGCGCCAGAGCGATGAATTGGAAGGGTTTTAACTGCTCTATCCCGCACAAGGTCGAAGTTATTAAGTATCTAGATGGCCTGGGGGAGTCAGCTGCTCTAATCGGCGCCGTTAACTGTGCGGTCAATCGCGACGGCAAGTTAATCGGTGAAAATACCGATGGCAAAGGATTTTTAAAATCATTTCTAGAAATTACACCGGCAACAGGCAAAATAATTGTTTTGCTTGGCGCAGGTGGAGCGGCGCGCGCAATCGCCGTTGAACTTGCACTCGCTGGTGCGACTAAGTTCTATGTTGTAAATCGTTCCCGCACTCGTGGTGAAGAGTTAACAGCCCTACTAAACGATAAAACTTCAGCTAGCGCCGAATTTGTGGAATGGAATAAGACCTATTCAATCCCCGCCGATGCAGATGTTGTTATCAACTCCACTTCCATGGGAATGGTTAATACCGAAGGCAAGCAAGATATTGATTTTGATTCAATTCGCGCTGGCATGTTGGCAGCCGATGTAATCGTTAATCCTCCACAAACTTACTTCTTAAATGAAGCTGCTAAGCGCGGAGCAACAACCCTGCAAGGCTTAGGAATGGTTGTTAACCAAGCGGTGATTGGAATTAAATATTGGACCGGGGTAGATGTTGATGCTAAAGATTTAAATGACGAACTTCTTCGCGTCTTGGGGCTTGCTTAAACTTTAGCTAGATCTGATTGCTCAACTACGCGCAGCGCTTGTGCGGCGATAGTAAGGGCTGGGTTCATTGCAGCAGATGATGGGAAGAATCCACCATCGATCAAATAAAGATTGTGATGATCATGGCTGCGACAGAAACCGTCGACAACGCTGGTGCGGGGATCGTTGCCAGCAACGGTTGTTCCGCATTGATGCGAGTTCATCGAAATATCAAAAGGCTGTCTAAAGATCGCTTGATAGCCCGCCTTACGTAGGACCTTCTTGGCGCGGCGCAGTAGTTCGAAGTGGGTCTTCATGCCGACTGCGTTGCGCACGATCTTGATAGCCCCATTTTTGCCAATAGTTACGCGGTTTTCTGGGTGTGGCAGATCCTCGGACATAACGACGAATTCAACGCTGTGATCAGATACCAAGTTAAGAATCGGAAGTGGAACGCGCTTAGCGAAAGATTTCATCATAATGCCCTGAACTTTTCCGATTAACTGCACCGCACCTAGCGGATAGCCCTTTCCGCCATCGAGATACCAATCAGTGAAGGAGAGAGTTTTCTGGAAAGTAACATCATTCTTGCGGCGCATATCAACTGCTGCGATATGGCTGTTGTTATGCATCATAAAGTTTCGACCAACTTGATCTGAAGAGTTAGCTACTCCCGAACGAAGTAAAAGAGCCGCAGTGTTTACAGAACCTGCTGAAATCACAAATTTCTTTCCGTAAATCTCAAGTGCTTCATCGCCTCTAGTTGCTTCAAGATGGCTTACCGACTTTTCATCAGCGCTAAGCACAATGCGATTCACTTGTACTGAAGTCATAAGTGTTACATGGCCAGTCGCAATCGCTGGATTAAGAGCATTTACCTCAGCATCGCTCTTAGCATCTAATTTACAAACAAATCCATCGCACGTTTTGCAACGAATACATTTTCCACCAGGACCTAGATCAATTCCCATTGAATTTGAGTGTGGGTGAACGCCGGCTTTTCTTAGGCGATCGCCGAGCGCTTCAACGTATGGCTCATGCTTCATCGCAGGATATGGAAACGGCGTGCTGCGGTTATTGCCATAAATATTTTGGGCATCGCCGTGCACGCGATACAACTCTTCAGCCTTGTAATAGAAAGGTTCGAGATCATCGTAAGTAAATGGCCAGGCAGGTGATATTCCCTCTTGATGTTTTATTACACCGAAGTCGTATCGACTAAATCGCGGCAAGGATGCACCATAAACTTTGCTATTTCCGCCGACAAAGTAATGAACGCCGGGAACGAATTCTTTATCTTTCCCATCAACCCATTTTTCATTTGGCTTGTAACGGGTCTTCATAAAGATTTCAGATGGTGACCAGTTTTCTGGTTCGCGCGGCATCCGTTCACCGCGCTCTAAAACCAACGTTTTAACGCCCTTTTGTGCCAACGCGTAGGCGGTTGTAGCGCCGCCTATCCCAGAACCAACAATGACCACATCCGATTCGATACGAACCGGAGTGGCCATTGTTTTAATAACTTTTGCTATTTACTTGCGATTAACGTACTGGAGAAAGCGCTTGGTCTTTCTTATCAACGGTCATCGCACCAGTCATGATTGCAACGACATCGTTCATGGTGTGGGTCTTTGTGGTAACTACTGCAGCGCGCTTTCCAAGGCGTTGAATCTGGATGCGATCTGCAACTTCAAAGACCTGAGGCATGTTGTGTGAAATCAAGATAACTGGCATGCCGCGTTCGCGCAGTGACTCAATAAGTTTGAGAACCTGACGTGATTCGCGAACTCCAAGTGCAGCAGTTGGCTCATCGAGGATGATCACCTTCTGACCGAATGCAGCAGCGCGAGCAACTGCAACAGCTTGGCGCTGACCACCTGAAAGTGTTTCAACTGCTTGCGAAATATTTTGGATAGTTCCGATACCGAGAGCTGAGATGTGATCCTTAGCAGCCTTACGCATTCCTGAACCATCGAGCATGCGGAAAATCGATCCGAGTGGACCTTTCTTGCGAATTTCGCGCCCGAGGTAAAGGTTTGATGCGATATCGAGAGCTGGTGCAACAGCAAGGGTCTGATACACGGTTTCAATTCCAGCATGGCGACCATCTTGCGGGCGCTTAAATGAAACTTCTTGGCCATCCAAAATAATCTGACCTTCGTCAGGAACTTCAGCGCCAGAGAGACATTTAATAAGCGTTGATTTTCCAGCGCCGTTATCGCCAACTACTGCGAGAACTTCGCCAGGAAATAGTTCTAGTTCGGCGCCATCTAGTGCAATAACGCGACCATAAGCCTTGGTTACTCCAACTGCTTGCAGAATTGGTGACTTGCTCATTTGCGTGCCTTTCTGATCCATTGGTCAACCGAAACGGCGAAGATGATAAGAAGTCCGATTGCGAGGAGCTGGAAGTACAAGTCCACACCGGCAAGGGTTAGACCGTTACGGAAAACACCCACGATTATCGCTCCTATGAGCGAACCGAAAATTGTTCCGCGGCCACCGAATAGAGATGTACCGCCGATTACCACCGCAGTGATTGAGTCAAGGTTTAGATCTCCACCGGTATTTGGGCTAGCCACTGTTACGCGACCGATAACGATCCAAGCTGCGAGTGCGAAGGTGAGTCCTGCAACTACGTAAACGCTCATTAGTACTCGGTTAACTGAGATACCTGCAAGGCGAGCAGCATCGATGTCATCGCCAACTGCGTAAACGTGGCGACCCCAACCGGTGTAGCGAAGTGCGAAGGCAAGAACTGAGTACATAAGGATCATAAAGAGAACACCGGTTGTAAGTCGGAATGGTCCGATATTTACATAGTTACCGAGCGTTAATAGGAAAGGTGGCATTTCGTGCGCAGGAACAGTTCCCTTTGTGTAAGTAAGTGTTAGCGCAAGGAAGATGTTGTAAGTACCTAAGGTAACGATGAACGGAGGCAATTTAACTTTTGTAACAAGTGCACCATTGATCGCACCTGCGAGCATTCCAACCAAAAGTCCCGCAGGGAATGCGATCCAGATTGAAAGGCCATCCCCCTCAACTGCCGGAGTACCTTGAACAAGTTTTGCCATCGCCATTGAAGAGAAGATTGCGATTGCACCGCAGGAAAGGTCGATACCGGCGGTAAGAATAATTAGCGTTTGACCAGCAGCAACTGCGCCGACGATCGCTACTTGCTGCAAGATAAGTGAGAAGTTAGACGGTGTTAAGAAGTTTTCATTGAAAAAGCTAAAAGTAATTGAAGCGATTACGAGTACCAGAGTTGAACTTAACCATGGGTACTTATGTAGGAGCGCTTGAGTTTTCTGACTTAACGTTGCGCGGCCGTGGAATTCTGCCGCTGCATCGTAGGTCGCCGTATCTTGACTCACTGTTGGTCCTTTCGAAGCCTTATTTGAACTCTAACCTAATTTAAATAAAATCCTTGTTTTCAAATTCTTGTCATTCAAGATTGTGTTAAAGAGGGCGACTGCCGAAGCAGCCGCCCTCTTTAAACACTCTTCTTTAGTTATTCACTAAAGATTAGGGATTAACCCCAAGCGTTTGCTAGACCGTATTCAGTTGTCTCTGATGGAACACCCTCTTGTGGGTCATCAGTGATCAACTTGACGCCGGTGTTGAAGAAGTCAAGGCCTTCAGATGGAGCTGGCTTTGTACCGTTCTTCACGATGTCGTAGATAGCCTGAACACCAAGGTCAGCCATCAACAATGGGTACTGCTGTGAAGTTGCATTGATGCAACCTGACTTAACAGCGTTGATACCAGCGCCGCCACCGTCAACAGAAACCATTGCATCGATCTTTACGCCAGCAGCAGCTGCTGCAGCACAAGCACCGATTGCTGTTGGCTCGTTGATTGTGTAAACAACGTTGATGTTCTTGTTCTTAGCAAGAAGCTTCTCAAGACCTGTACGGCCGCCTTCTTCGTTAGCGCCTGTCGCTACGTTTCCAACGATCTCGTAATCTCCGCCTGAGTACTTGCCCTTCTTGTCTTCGTCTCCCATAACCTTAGGATCCTTGACGTCGATTCCCATACCATCAAGGAATCCATTGTCGCGGCAGTAGTCAACAGACACGATGCGATCATCGAAGATGTCGAGAAGTGCAATTGTTGCCTTCTTGCCGTTGAGCTTCTTAGCTGTCCACTGACCGATCAAACGACCAGCTTCGCAGTTATCTGTTGCGAAAGTGATGTCGACGATGTCAGCAGGATCTGGTGGTGTGTCAAGAGCGATGATGTAAAGGCCTGCTTCGCGTGCCTTTGTGATCGCTGCGTTAACTTCAGTTGACACTGGAACGATCAAGATACCAGCGTGCTTTGCAGAGATTGCATTTTCGATCGCTGAGATCTGACCTGCGTAGTCTGACTCATCTTTTCCAGATGAAACAGTTAGCTCTACGCCAAGTGATTCTGCCTTCTCAGTTGCACCCTTGATCATTGCAACGAAGAATGGGTTTGACTGATCTTTTGTAATTAGTGAGACCTTTACAGTGTCTCCGCTTCCGCTGTCGCTATTTGAACATGCAGAAAGCACAAGCATTGACGCTGCGGCTACAGCAACGACTGCTGCAGTGCGGCGTGAGAAAAGCTTTGCCATATATATTTCCTCCTATAGGTGGGGTCAAGCGATACCGATAGTACATAGCCGCCCACCGCATTAAAAGGGTTTTTGGGCGAAAATTCGATCGTTACCGAACTGTTACGAGCGGCAGAAACGGGCGTTATAAAGCCGGATTAGCCCCGCAGGAGGAGGATCTCAAAAGGGGTGATCGATAGCGGAATATCGCCGAGAAGTGGATTTATCTCAGCATATGACCACCAATCCATGATCTGGCTCGCCTTTGCGCATTCATCGGCGCGCAGACTTTGAATCGATTTATACCCGGCCAAAACCTTGGGGGTAATTTCAACAATCCATGGTCGCTGCGATGCAACTACCATCTTTCGTGATTCGCGGTCCTCGAAAGCCACCCATGAGCTATCAAGTGAAGTTGCAATTGTAATTTCATGAGCGTGATGCGCACCTAGCGCTGAGAGTGCATGGAAAGTCGGCGAGAACTTAACTGCGGCGCCTTCGTTGTAAATAACACCAAATTCTCCGAAGAGTTCATGCCACGTTCCCGAATATGCTCCTGCGCTCGCAAGTGCAAAGACAGAACCCAAGGTCCAGGCAGCGGCTGATAACTCTTTGATCTGTTTGGCCATTCCTGGTTGGGCAAAGTTAATTCGGTTTTCACGAAGGTGTCCGGTTTCTGGGTTACCGCGAGTAGAAAAGGTAATTGGTGAAACACTAACTTGTGGAGCTACAAATTTTTGAGCAAATTCAATTGATTCCTTCTGAGTGTAAAGAGTTTTAAAGATTGTTTCTGGGTCCGATGAATGAACTGTTGGAACCATTGAATAGGAAACTGAATCACCAAATTCAAATTTTTCGCGATGTAGATCAACCAAGTATGCATCGCTACCGGGAATGTAAGAATTTAAAGTTTCATTCTTTGGCAGATCAGATTCTTGAACAATTTGACGACCTTGGCGATGAATCAATAGCCGTGAACCTGCCGGAACGCGGGCACTTAATTGCTCAACTTCTCTAGTTAAGTCGCCACCTTCATTTGATGAAAGCAGCGCTGCTTCTAGTGTGAGCCCACTCTTACTTACTGTGGCGATTTTTTGGGCAGTCAGCGACTCTTCATTGACGCGGATATGGTCAATATCCAAAATAAATAGCGCCTTTTCGAGGTCATCGCTCGGCAGCAATGGTTCACCATTAAATTGCACACCGATGCGTGGCAGAGCAGCAATTTCTTTGGCAATTATCTTTGATCCATCAGGGATTGAAGTCGCGGGCGGAGTTACCTCAAATTCGACGTGTTGTTCCCACTGCGCTCCTTTTTCAATTACAAAAGGGCGAGGTTCGGCTAAAGATCCGCTGTAAATCTTGTAGGTGTTATCTGTCCAGTTTCGTTGATCTTCAGCTTCCAAAACCTTGCCAATCGATAGAACTTTTAAAGATCTTTTGTCTGGGGCAACGAAGTACATATCGTTGCTGGCGGGGAAGAGCCCTTGCGTTACGCCGCTGATAACGCGCTGCGGCGAGATCTCTTTAAGTAACGAATAGGTATTTCCGCTGGCGCTAACTGTTGAACCCATCCAGTCACCAGTGTGTAGACAGAAACAAACTCCCCAGCGCTGGATTTCAAATTTTCCTAAACCAGTTAGCTGGTAATTGATTGTAAATTTCCCATCAGGCTGCAGAGTTAAGACTGTCTTTCCCTGCATTGAGCCTGCAAATAAATCAGTAATTGTTACAAGACAATTTTCTCCCGAAATCTCAATTACTTCGCTATGTTCATCTGGGTCAAGGGTTGACCAATCCCAGGGACGAATTGCGGTGTAAAGCAGATCAATCATCTGTGCGCCTTGATAAGTAAGGTTTCTTATAGCTGCGCGTGCGATATCAACCGTAAAGCCAGCATGCTCAACCCGTTGCGTATCAGGCCAGAAATGCTTAATCATCGCGCAGTCATTCCACCATCGACTGCATAGAAAGCACCTGTTGCAAAGGAAGATTTATCGGATACCAACCAATTTACTAAGCCAACTAAATCACTTGGTTTACCCATCCGCCCAAGTGGTGTTCGACGAATTAAATCCGGGCCTTTCTCTGGGTCATCCCAAATTTTTTGAATCAAAGGCGTAGACATGGTTCCGGGTACAACGACATTAGAGCGAACACCTTGCTCTTTGTAATCAACGGCGATTATGCGTGAAAGCCCCATCATTCCGGCTTTAGATGCGCCATATGCGGTGTAGCCAGCTCCCTCCATCGTCATACCAGTTGGAGAACCGATCAAAATAACTGAACCTCTGCCAGATTTGATCAAGCCGGGCATTGCGTGCTTCACCGATAAAAACGCGCCGGTCATATTTATATCGACGGTCTTCTGCCAGGTATCAAGTGAAACATCTGCAATCTTGGAATCTGCGCCCACTAACTGCACGCCCGCACAAACAATTAGCGCATCTATTGTTTTGATAGAAGATAGCGCTGCCTTTATAGAATTTTCATCAGTTAAATCAGTCTCATAAAATTTTGTATCTGATCTTGCCGGGCTTTGCAGATCAAGGTTATGAACGCTGGCACCAGATTGGATAAGGCCAGAAATCAAAGCTGAACCGATTCCGCCGCTTCCGCCAGTTACAACTACGTTATACCCAGTTAACTCCATGGTTAAAATCCTAGCGATTTCCGTAAATTGGTAACACTGATCTTTGCCCATTCGTTCTCTAAAGCAACCGTTGCTTTATAACTATCTTGGCGTGGAGTCCAAAGTTCGATAACTGCGGTGATATCGCGTTCTACTCCGCCCACGGCGGCGATGACTTCAGCAATATCTAACCTGCCTTTGCCAAGTGCTGTTCCTCTAACGGTAAATCCCATCTGCCCGTTGGTGCGGACAATTTCGAAATCTTTCATATGCACGTTGATCGCACGAGGTGCCAGCGCAGGAATAACAGTATTTGGCGCTTCAACTGCGCCAAGTGAGTTAACAGTGTCAAGACAAATTCCAACCCAATCAGAACCAACTTGGTTGATGATCTCGTTAAATTCTGCGCAAGTTAAGCGATCGTGATTTTCAATTGCTAGCTTGATATTCGCTTCTTTAAATTTAGCCTCGAATGGTTTAAGCAGTTGAACTATTTCGGGGATCGTGGGTTCGTGGTCCTTGCTATCAATGACAACTCGCAGAATCGGCGAACCTAGTAATTGAGCGATGCCTAGAAAATTCTCAATGTTCTCGCTTTTGATTCCGCGTGTTCCAATTTCTATTGATATTCCATAACTATCTGCTTGCTTCTTTAACTTAAGAAGTTCAGCCTCTACAAGCCCGCCGATTGGCAAGTTATCGGCGATCTGCAATACATCAGCCTTTAAATCGTGGGCGCGCTCCAATAGTTCAAAGGCGCTCATCGCAACTGGATGGTCAGGCTCAATCCCGCCGATCGCCCAGGGAAAGGTGAAACTAGAAATACCGAGTTTCATCTACTTACTTATCTCCGCCAGTTATCTGCTTAACGCTGGCGAGAACATTCTCGGGCTTAAAGATGGCGTCCCAATCATCGCGGAAGAGTGAACCTTGCGCGTTCTTGAGCGCCATTAGTGCGCCATCAGATAACTTCCAATTTAACTCTTCAAACAATAGAGCGATGCTGATCTGCAAATGGCCCATGCAGAAATCTTTAGCAGCAGCTTTAGGAACTCCTAGATCAATAACCTTCTGCAAACCCTGAGTAATTACTTCGACGCATCCGTTAATTAGAGTTTCGCTAAGTGCAGGCTCAAGAAGTGCCATCTGCTGAACGGTAATACGGTGGCTTGCGCTAATTGGCGCAAACATTTCAGTTGCAATTCTTTCAACGAGATCTGCTTCTTCTTCAGTTCCCCAGGCAATTGCAAATACCAAAGCTTGAGTTGCAAGTCCGCCGCCCCAGTAATCTCGACGAGCTGCAGGGTCTGTCTCACCAAGCAAACTAAATACTGGCGGATGAGTTGGATGGCAGACAAAGCAACTGATATCTGCGCGATGCTTAACGCGATCTGCCGCGATTGCTGCAGGGTCCAGGAAGAGAATCTTTGTACCGGGATCTAACTTCGGAACAACTTCATCAGAAATTTGGCGCACTAACGCATCAGGGGTCGTAAAGATAACGACATCGGTTCCCTTAAGAGCGTCATCTAATTCCATAACTGTATTTCCAGCCTCGCGGATTCGCGCTTGGCCAGCCTCAGACTTTTCTACGAAGCGAAGCTCGTACTTCTTTGTATCAAGAAGTGGCTGGGTAACACGATTACCCATTTTGCCGCCGGCGCCTAAAATCGTAATGACAGTCATGAAAACTCCTTATTAATTGATGACAGTTAACTTTTTCAACTCTAGCAGCAGAGATTAGCCCTGCGGTAGGCTCTGCGAGTGCCAGATTTAACTAGCGATTTAAGTAATAAATATGTCATCGGCGTTGATTACGGAACGCTTTCTGGTCGCGCTTTATTGGTGCGCGTCTCTGATGGCGCCGAAATTGCAACAGCAGTTTATGAATACCCACACGCTGTAATAGAGGAGAAACTCCCAACATCCGGTGCAAAGTTGCCACCTGATTGGGCGCTACAAGTTCCATCTGATTATGTTGATGTTTTAAAAGTTACCGTTCCTTCAGTTCTTAAGGAATCTGGAATCGATCCTAAATTAGTCATTGGAATAACAACAGATTTCACTGCATGCACGGTGCTTCCAGTTAAGAGTGATGGGACTCCACTCTGCGAACTTCCAGAATTTTCTAAGAATCCACACGCCTTCGTTAAATTGTGGAAACACCATTCTGCGCAGCCACATGCCGATCGCATTAATGAACTTGCCCATGCGCGCAAAGAGCCTTGGATCTCTCGTTATGGCGGGAAGATTTCTTCCGAATGGGAATTTGCTAAAGCGCTACAAGTTTTAGAAGAAGCGCCTGAAATTTATCAAGCGATGGATAAATGGGTAGAAGCAGCCGATTGGATTATCTGGCAACTCTGCGGCAAGTATGTGCGCAATATCTGCACCGCTGGCTATAAAGGAATTTATCAAGATGGAAAATATCCAACGAAAGAATATCTAGCCGCGCTAAATCCAAAGTTTGAAAACTTTATCGCTGAAAAGCTAGAGCATGAGCTCGGCGCCTTAGGTGCTTGCGCTGGAACGCTAACCGCAGAAGCTTCAAAGTGGACTGGTCTTCCTGAGGGGATTGCAGTTGCGGTTGGCAACGTAGATGCACACGTAACTTCTGCCGCGGCAAACGCCGTTAACCCAGGTCAGATGGTTGCGATCATGGGAACTTCAACCTGCCATGTAATGGTCTCTGAAAAATTCGCAGAAGTTCCAGGAATGTGCGGTGTAGTCGATGGCGGAATCATTGATGGCGCACTTGGTTACGAAGCGGGCCAATCAGGTGTGGGCGATATCTTCGGATGGTTTGCCAATAACTATGCACCAGCTGAATACACCGCAGCCGCTGCGGCAAAAGGCGTTGATATACATACCTATCTATCTCAACTAGCTAGCGCACAACCAGTTGGTGCGCATGGCCTAGTTGCCTTGGATTGGCAGAGCGGCAACCGCTCAACTCTGGTTGATCACCAACTATCTGGCTTGATTATGGGTTTAACTCTCTCAACCAAGCCGGAAGAAATTTATCGTGCAATCGTTGAATCAACGGCATACGGTGCGCGCAAAATCGTGCAGACTTTCAATGAATCAGGCGTGCCAGTTAAAGAATTTATCGCCGCTGGTGGGCTCATTAAAAATAGTTTCGTTATGCAGATCTATGCCGATGTATTGAATATGCCAATAACAATTATTAAATCCGCCCAGGGTCCGGCGCTAGGTTCGGCAATTCATGCAGCTGTTGCAGCTGGCGCATATAAAGATGTACAAACCGCAGCGGCTGCGATGGGCGGAGTAGCCGAAGAGCGATATCAGCCAAATCCTGCAAACGCCAAGGTCTATAACGATCTTTACAAGCACTACAACGATCTTTATGAAAGCTTTGGCCACAACGGCGCGATGCATTCACTTCGTGTGATCCGAGATCGCGCGCTCACATCTACGGAAGGAAAGTAATGAGTTCCGATAAAGAT
>CAZLTK010000008.1:0-4355 GCA_964562535.1 uncultured Candidatus Planktophila sp. | reverse complement strand
TCCGAGATCGCGCGCTCACATCTACGGAAGGAAAGTAATGAGTTCCGATAAAGATTTGCGCGAGAAGGTCTGCAAATTAAATATTGATCTACAGCGTTATGGTTTAGTTGCTTGGACTGCCGGCAACGTTTCTGAGCGTATGTCAGATGGCAAACGCTTTATGATTAAACCAAGTGGAGTTAGTTACGAAGATCTAAAACCTTCACAGATGATCATTTGTGATCTCGATGGAAATGTTTTAGAAGGCGAACTATCACCTTCGAGTGATACCCACACCCACGCCTATATCTATCGCCACATGAAAGATGTAGGCGGAGTTGTGCACACTCACTCGAATTACGCTGCTGCATGGAGCGCGGTTCACAGCGCAATTCCATGTGCGTTAACTGCAATGGCAGACGAGTTTGGTGGCGAAATCCCTCTCGGTCCATTTGCACTTATCGGCAACGATGCAATTGGTAAAGGCGTTGTTGAAACCCTTACAGGACACCGTTCTTCCGCGGTAATAATGAAGAACCATGGCGTCTTTTCAATCGGTAAGGATGCAACTGCAGCTGTTAAATCTGCAGTGATGTGTGAAGATGTTGCAAAGACAACTTGGATTGCGAAATCACTTGGGACCTTGCAGTTAATTGATCAAGAGAGCATCGATAAGTTGTTTGACCGCTATCAAAATATCTATGGACAACGCGGGAAATAAGCGTAGCCAAATAAGAATTTCAGTTGTAGCAAGGGTTGTGGGAGAATTTTCCAATGGCCAATGATGAGCGCTTAACGTTATCCGTCGACTGCGGTGGACTCTTTCTAAAAAGTTGCGTACTAGATGAGTCAGGCACAATGCACTCAAAGCCAAGTCGAATTGAAACTCCTTACCCGCTTTCACCTGAAAGATTTATTGAAACCATTAAAGGTATTTCCGATTCACTTCCATCGGCATATCGAGCCACTATTGGAATGCCCGGAATGATCCGCCATGGCGTTGTTATCTCTACTCCGCATTACATGACTAAATCTGGTCCGCGTACAAGGATCGATCCCGAACTCCAAGAACAGTGGAGCGGATTTGATATGCAAAACGCACTTACTAAAAAGTTAGAGATGCCAACTCGCGTTTTAAATGATGCTGAAGTTCATGGCGCCGGAATTATCTCGGGCTCTGGTTATGAAGTTGTGATCACGCTAGGAACTGGACTTGGCTTTGCAATCTTCTACGGCGGATCACTTTCACCACACATTGAGTTTTCACATGCGCCAGTTCGTCGTGCAACTACTTATGACACATGGATCGGCGAACACGAGCGTCGTCGTCTCGGAAATGCTTTCTGGTCACGCCGTATTCGCGCCATGGTTGATGAACTTCGCCCAGTATTTATGTGGGATCGCCTTTATATCGGCGGCGGAAATGCGCGCTGTATTCGCCAAGCAGATCTAGATCGTATGGGCGATGAAGTTGTTATCGTTCCAAATGCAGCGGGAGTAGCCGGCGGTGTTCGCGCTTGGACTCTCGAGCAATATAAGTAGTTAACTTCTTAACTTAAGTATTCCTGCAGCGATGCCTGCAAACTCCGCGGCACCTGTTGCACCAGCCTCGGTAGCATCAGAGACTTTGTAACTTCCAAATTGTTTCGTCTTAGCGCTGGCAATCATTGGATTTTTTACCCAACCCCCAGCAATAACTACATCTGTTGCTTGGCCGGTGAATTTTTCAATTAAAGAGACCATATTTGCTGACTCTTCAACTAAATGTTCAGCTGTTGCTCGAAAGAGCGCGGCAGGTGAGACAGCATCATCGAGATTGGTTACAGATAGCCCGTGATAATCATTATTAACCCGTAGCGCACTAGCTTTCGGATCTATCTTTAACGCTGCTTCACCAAGTGCAATCTTGTCATCGCGCGTTGAAACGCCAACTAGCGAACAAACTCTTTCAAGTGTTAGGCCAGTTGGCAGTGCGCCCAACAAAGTGAAGTGATCTGCAATTACCGAAGCGCTTAATCCAACATTAGCCGCCGCTAATTCAGCAATAGCATCTCGAGATAACGGCTTCTTAAATGTACGTAGTAAAGCCTCAGCGGTTCCCATCGAATCAAAGAGCGATCCTTCATTTATGGCACCGCAGTAATACGCAGCAGTGAAATGATCGTGTCCAGCAATAGTAATTACTGCACCACGCAAAACTTCTGGGGCATCGTTGTTAACAATTCCAATTGGTTCGCCTGCCACAACTAAACGAGCTAAGAAATCTTCTCCGCCGCCAACTAGCGCCATTGCTTCACGCCAAGGCGCACGCGCTTCGACATCGTAGAAACCAGTTCTGCTTACTAGTGAAAGTTCATTTACCAAATCTGCGCCTAGGCAGTAAGCAACCCATTCTGGCGCCGAGAGAAAGCGTTTGGCTTTGCGAGTTTCAGGGTATTCCTGATTTAGCCAGAGAGTTTTTGAAATCGATGCAATCTCATTTAATAGCGCACCAGCACGCGCTCTAAATTCGTAATCGCCAAGTTCTTTGATGATTGGTTCAGTCAAGCCACGCGGATCGTGCCACGCTAAACCAGGTGCCAGTGGCTTACCAGCACCATCAATCAAAACTCCGGTTTCGCTAAAGCCTGTGAAACCAATTGCTGCGACTTTCCCACTAGCAAGTTCTGCCGCTTTCGCTGCAACTGCGGTGACCGTCTTTGCCAAGAGCAACATATCTATATCGCTATTGTTTTTCTCATGGCGCCAAGGAGTTGGCTCGGCATATTCAGCGATTACCTTTAAATCAATATCTGTTGCAACTGCCTTGATTCGAGATGTGCCGATATCGACACCGATCAAAATTTGTTGAGACATTTTAATCGTGACGCTTACGGCGCAACTCGCGCCAGTTCTGCAAGTGGTGGGCGACAGACAATTGCGTTTGCGCCGCTAAATGTGAAAGCGCCAGCGCTATGTGGAATCACAATGGCATCGCCTTTAGTTATCGCCATTTCTGGTGCGTTAGCAAAAGTGATTACCCCCGAACCATCTAAGACAAGTGCGACGGCAAAGCCAGCTGGGAAATCACCAGAGCCAGGTGCTAAATGCGCTCGGAAGTAGCCATCTGATTTCAGAGGCAGAACCGAACGAAGCGCCCCACCTGAAAAGACGTTATGAGTAATTAGTGAATCAAATTCAGAGTCAGATAGCGGATCAAGCAGTAGCGCGTCGGTAACGGTTTCAAAACCTAAACCGAGATGGCCATCTTTGATTCCATCTACTGCAAAGCCTTCCCATTCAAGAAGCGCTGATAAATCAGTTGGCTCTTGTAGTTCCAAAACAAATATTCCAGCATCAATTGCATGTGCAACACCTGCTGGAACTAAAACGGCATCGCCAACTTGAACTTCGGTGCGACGAAGTGAGGCAAGAAGAGCCGCAGAATCTTGCGCGCGAACCAATTTAAGTAAATCTTCTTTATTCTGTTTCTGTGC
This sequence comes from uncultured Candidatus Planktophila sp., assembly GCA_964562535.1. GTDB lineage: Bacteria > Actinomycetota > Actinomycetes > Nanopelagicales > Nanopelagicaceae > Planktophila. The sequence goes on along the minus strand of CAZLTK010000008.1, from coordinate 900 downwards.
GAATCCGAGTCCAACTCCAGAACCGGCGGGCGCTTCCAAGATAATCCACGCTTCAGTTTTTCCATGATCTAAACCGAGATGAGTTTTCGCAAAGGCTTTATTTGGATGGTAATGAACTGGCAGGCGCTGATCTGGATCTAGCAACTTAATTAAAATTTCTGTACTAAGTCCAAAGTTCTTTACGTGGTCCGCGCCCAACCAGCCCTCAGAGTCATTTTTGATTGCATCGCGAAACAAAGTGCCATCACTTAAACGTGAAAGACCTTGCTCTGCTTCACCAAAGCGAGTTGTGATCGAACCGATCCATTCTTCTGGGCGCATTGGTCCGCCGGGACCGTGACGTAAGGCGCCGATTCGATTGCCACCGCGATAAAAGTGATCAAACTGATTAGAAGGTAGCTTGGAAGGGGTGGTTGAACTCTGCGTCATGGTTCTAGACTACTTGCAGAGTTAATAAAATTACCAGTGAAAATGGAGCCACTTAATGTCTGATGTATCAATTCGCCTAAAGCGCTTATTTAACAATGGCCGCTGCTTCGATATTGCAGTTGACCATGGCTTCTTTGGTGAAGGAACATTCCTTGCAGGCATTGAAGATATGGGCGCTGCAGTAAATACCCTGATTGATGCCGCACCTGATGCAATTCAATTGACGCTCGGGCAAGCCAAACTCCTACAAAACAATCCGAAGCCAAATAAACCAGCGCTGGTTTTGCGCACCGATGTGGCAAATGTTTATGGAAAGGTAATTCCAGACCACCTCTTTAGTATTTTGCTTGAGGATGCGGTTCTGCAGGCAGTTCGTCTCGATGCCACGATTGTGGTTGTGAACCTACTTGATCTTCCTGGCCGCCCCGAACTTCGCGATTCTTGTATTCGCAACATTATGACTCTTAAGGC
>CAZLTK010000007.1:0-29316 GCA_964562535.1 uncultured Candidatus Planktophila sp. | reverse complement strand
GGCTTTTCTGCTTCCTGTGTCAACTTTACGCGAACTGTTGGAGCTGAGTAGGTAAAGCCATTTGCTGATAGGTAGAGCCAGCCGTTCTTTTCGTTGACTGTAGTTGTGGCAACCTGAGCAGTTCCATCTGAAGAAACGATGCTTATCGTTGCAGAGATCGGAGCCTTAGAGAATTTGTACAAGCAGCGCGCTGCTTCGGAACTTAAAACTAGATTGTAGTTTCCAACATTGTCCTTGCCGTTAGCATCGTAATGTGGAGAGGAAACCTTGTAATCAAGTGACTGTGTTGCCTCATTGAAAGTTGGAGGGGCTGAAACATACATATTGGCATTTGTCGTGACTATGCCCGTCAAATTAGTGTTGTTTGAAAGGCACGCAGACGTGCCCGAACTGTAAATTTCCTGTTGACTTAGAGTTCTAGCAATCCAAACGGATTTACTTCCAATCGCCTTATCTTTGGCTACTTCAAGCCACCATAAATACTCTTTGAAGCCGTTTGCGTCGTATTGATCGAATGCCTGCAGCAATTGGACGCTATCTCTTCCTTTGCCCAATTTATCGTCATATATGAAATTTCCTCCCCAATCATTCATGGCGTAGAGGTAGTCGTAAAGACCCTTAGGCATATCTGAATTCTTTACCCAAGCACTTAACACTGGAACAGAAACGGGTCCACCTTCAACTGAGAATATCTGTCTTCCCATCGAATCAGTTGAGATTTTAATTGTTGGATCAAGGAGGCGCCCATGCATAAAACTGGTTAACTGAATACTTGTTCTTATCTCAAGACGATAACGCACATCGTTTGGAAGTGGCCATGCCAGGCCACACTCACCGGTATCGCCAGTATGTGCACCAATTACGAAGCAGCCCATAGTTGGGGTATTTGAATACCAAGCTTTTCCAGATGAGTCTGCTTTTCCAGCTCTAACGCGAATATCTGGGTAAGAAGGATTCTTATCTGAAGACATCGCAAAAATGCCAGAATTAAATTGATGCGGAGAGAGCATTGGCTTGCTTCCACCATAACCACCAGGGTGGAAATAATCTGCAAAGACTAGGAATTTATCTCCGCCTTGGTGAGTTATTCCATCAAAGGTCCAAATGGAAGGTAATCCACCGTCGGGAATCTTTAGGCTGGCATCTCCCTTAAAGGTGTAATCAGATTTTTCGGGGAAGTTAACGACAAACTTTCCTGGAATTTCTCTGCCGGCTTTGATCGCCGTAACGCCAATAATGCAATTTGTATCGGCATCAGTTTTGCAAACATCGAGTACTGCGTCATACCAAACGTTATCTGCATTCGCGCAATTTGGATCTGAGTATTCACGGCAAACAAAAGCCTCTTTTTGAACCCAAGCGCCATTTTTCTGCTCGTAATACATTCCAAGCAACTTTGAATGACTGCCAGTGATGCGTCCTGCATCTTCAACTAAAATACCTGTGTAACCACCAACATTCTTGACTGCGGGTCCCTGATCCTGAAACTGTTCAATTGGCTTGGTATCTGCGTTGGCAATAATCGGAACCGATAGCCCCAAAATCAAAAGGGTTGAAAGTAGGTTCTTGATCAGGTTCTTGGACTTGCTCATCTCGGCTCCCCCGCAGATTTAGAACATGGAAGTATCTGGAACTTCACCGCATCTGGAAGCCATTTTTATGCGCCAAAGGGGAAAAGTCATCGAAATTCTCCACCTATTTCGTGGAATTATTGAAAGACCACGCCTGCTTTTATGAGTCTGGCGGTCATAGCCGCATAACCAGCGCTGAATTCGGCCGAATCTATTTCTTCTTTCCAGCGGCCGCTCGTCGCCGCATCCGGCGTCATTGATTGCGTGAAGAAATCCTGCATGGCGGTTTCATCCATGACCTTGAGGAAGTCAAGGAGTTTCTCGTACGTAGCTTCTCGTTTCTTGATTGCGAGATCTTCTAGAGCGATCGTAATTTTCTTCTCTGGCTTAACTGCGGTCAAGGCTTCGTGGCCAGCCAACAGTCGAGCTTCAATCCAATCCAAACCTTCTAGCGCAGTTGTTGGACCCCACTTCTTGGTCAGCAGCGAAGCAATTACATCGCGAGGATCGCGAACCATATTTATAAAAAGCGCGTTGGGAAAAAGTTCCTGGAGTTTATTTGCCTCTGGAATATTCATAGGAGTTGTTTCGACCCAATAGATTTCATCGCCGGCACCAAATTGTTTACTAATAAACGTGGCCACGAAGCGACGGGCGGCCCATTTGCGGTTGATCTTTAAATCGCGTTCAAGTCTCTTGAGTAATTTTTCAAGATCTGTCTTTGCAATACCTGAGATCAGCCCGCGGCCATGTGGAGGTGGCGCATCGATATCCCACCATTTCTCCCAGATGAATTTATTGAACTCTGCAAGAATCTTAGAAAATCGTTTTTTCTCTTTTTGTTTACGTTTGCGGTAAGTGCGGAAGTTAAGGATCGAAACTTTTCCTGCGCTCTTTTCAATCTCGCTGCTAAATCCAAAAACCACATCGACAAGCCCTGATTTATTGGTGAGGAATTTTATTTCAATGGGTGTACTGGTTCTGATCTTGGAATGATTTCCAAGTAGATCGCCAACGACAGTCGTTCCGCTACGACCGGTTCCGCCCACAAAGACTGGGATGACCTTAGAACTCATTGGGTAAGGTTAACTTGAGATGATTCGATAGCCGTTGATTACGATGACTGCTATTCCAACAAGTATTCCGATCTGCTTACGAGGTAATTTCACAACGATGCGAGCAGCAATTGGCGCCATTATGCAGCCACCGAGTGCCAGCCCGCCGACAGCGGCCCAATTGATATCTAAGCGGTGCAAGTTCGCCAAGAAGCCAACGCTGGCAGAAACGGCAACGATAAATTCTGAGGCGCTCACTGTGCCGATAATTTTGCGAGGTTCTATCTGAGTAGTTGTCATAAGGGTTGGCGTGACAATTGGACCCCATCCCCCACCACCTGATGCATCTACAAAACCACCAGTAAATCCCAAATAAGTTAAAAACCTTGGGTTGGTTACTTCAAGTGCATTTGTATTTTGCTGCGGCTGAAAGATATTTCGATACAAAAGTAAGAAACCGAGTAACAATAGAAGAGTTGAGATAAATACTTTAGCACTAGATAAATCTATTGAGGAAAGGAATGTCGCTCCGAGTAGTGCGCCAATGCCACCTGGGATTGCTAGCTTAAAAAGAACTTTCTTATCAATATTTTCAGCATGCCAGTGCGATGCGCCAGAAACTAAAGTTGTGCCGATTTCTGCGGCATGGACTGCAGCGGACGCAACCGCAGCTGATGCTCCTAGGGTTAAAAGTAGAGTTGAACTAGTTAAACCAAAACCCATTCCGAGAGTTCCATCAATTAACTGAGCTACAGAACCTGCAAGAGCGAAGAAAATCCAATTCATAGAGCCACCTTAAGTATCGCGCTGACGCTGGCATCTAGATCTGCGGTGCCATCAATTGTAATTTCAGGTTTTGTTGGGCGCTCGTAATCTTGACCTACGCCGGTGAAGTTAGGAATCTCTCCCTTGGCTGCCTTCCTATACAGACCCTTTGGATCGCGAGAGATACATACATCTACTGGTGTATCTACAAATACTTCAATGAAATCGCCTTCTGCAAATATCGAACGTGCGCGCTGGCGATCAACTTCAAATGGGCTAACTAACGCTGTAATAACAATTAACCCAGCATCGACCATTAGCTTCGCAACCTCTGAAACTCTTCGAACATTTTCTGCACGATCTTCGGGGGTAAAGCCCAAATCAACATTGAGACCCATACGTAGATTGTCACCATCTAATACATAAGCATGAGCGCCTTGAGCGTGAAGGCGCTTTTCAAGAAGGTTGGCGATCGTAGATTTTCCTGAACCCGATAGACCGGTTAACCAGATAACTTTTGCGCGCTGATTTTTAGCAACTTCGCGCGCTGTTTTATCAACTTCGTAGGCCTGTGCGGTGATATTTTCACCACGGCGCAATGAGTGGCGAATCATGCCGGCGCCAACAGTTTGGAAGTTGGTGCGATCTACCAGAATGAAGTTACCGAATTCGCGCGACTGCTTATATGGATCTAGTGCGATCGGTTGGTTTGTTGCAATTTCAACTTCGCCAATTTCATTCATGGCCAGGGTATTTACTGAAAGGTGATCACCTGTATGAACGTCAATCTTGTGACGAATCTTGGTGATTATTACTGGCGTCTCGCTAGGTCCTGAGATTAGAAGATATGAACGGCTATGAATCAAAGCATCTTCATTTAACCAGACTAAATTGGCATTAAAGCGATCAGATGGAGCTACAACGCTTTGATTGGCATAAACCAGATCACCGCGCGTTATATCTACCTCTGGCTCGAGTACCAAGGTCACTGCATCCGACTGAGTGGCAACTTTTTGGCTCTGCATATCCGAAATTATCTGCGCAATCGTTGCTACTTGATTGCTAGGAAAGATCTTTACCTGATCGCCTAATTTGAAGTCACCTAAGTGAACTGTCCCGGTAACGCCTCTGAAATCTTCGGCACGAGCTATAGATTGAACGCGCAGGCGAGCAGTTGCTTCGGCCGATTTACTTGGTTGCCAACCTTGAATCGCCTCAAGCAAGGTCTCACCTGAATACCAAGGCGTTGATTTACTTCGATAAACAACGTTATCGCCAGCTAGAGCGCTAAGCGGAATAAAGTGAACGTCGGCGATATCAAGGCGCGCTAGGGTCTTTTCAATCTCGCTCTTGATCTCGTTATAGATACCTTCTTGGAATCCAACTGCATCTAATTTATTGATCGCAACCAAAACTCGCTGGACTCCCATTAAAGAACAAATAGTTAGATGGCGCAAAGTCTGGGTACGCACTCCCTTTGTGGCATCGACTAGAACTATTGAAATCTCAGCGCGCGATGCTGCAACTGCCATATTGCGCGTGTACTGCTCGTGTCCTGGAGCATCAGAGATTATTAGGCGTCGGCCATCAAGAAGTGACATCGACCGATAGGCCACATCAATTGTGATTCCTTGTTCGCGCTCTGCTTCAAGGCCGTCTGTAAGCAAACTAAAGTCGATTTCACCCGCTGGGATTATTGAACCCGCGCGACGTACCTTTCGAGTTGAATCAATCGTGTCGTGAGGAACGCTATCGGTCTCAACCAATAGACGTCCGATCAAGGTGCTCTTTCCATCGTCAACGCTGCCGCAGGTTAAGAGACGAACAATTGGGGTCTGCATTAGAAGTACCCCTCTTTCTTCTTCTTCTCCATCGAATCTTCATTGGCGCCGTCAATTAAACGAGTGGCACGTTCACTGAGCTTTACCTTCAATACTTCGTCAACAATTTCAGAGATTGTTGTAGCTGTTGATTCAACGGCCGCGGTAAGCGGGTAGCAACCTAGAGTTCTAAAACGAACCATCTTCAACTCTGGAACTTCTCCAGGGTTAAGTGGGTAGCGATCATCATCGACCATTATCAATTGGTCGCCGCGCTTAACCATCGGACGATCTTTGGCAAAGTAAAGTGGATTTACTTCAATTTTCTCTTGTTGTATATAGCGCCAGATATCGCCTTCGGTCCAATCTGAAAGTGGAAAGACGCGCATTGTCTGACCAGGCGCTAAGCGAGTGTTGTAAGAACGCCAGAGTTCAGGGCGTTGATTTCGTGGGTTCCAGCTATGGCCTTCATCTCGGACGCTAAAGATTCGTTCCTTTGCGCGAGATTTTTCTTCATCACGGCGTGATCCCCCGATAGCAGCATCCACTTCATAGTGATCGAGTGCTTGCCGCAGTGCAACGGTCTTCATGATGCGCGTGTATTCAGAAATACCGGTAGTAAATGGATTTGCTCCGGAAGTTGCACCCTCTTGGTTTGTGTGAACAATCAAATTCAATTTGTGATCGGCGACAATCTTGTCGCGAAAAGAGATCATCTCTTTGAACTTCCAGGTCGTGTCGATATGTAATAACCGGAAAGGAACTGGAGCGGGATAGAAAGCTTTGATCGCTAAATGGAGAAGAACGGAAGAATCTTTTCCAATGGAATACATCATCACTGGGTTCTTGAAGGCGGCGGCAGTTTCGCGCAGAATCTCTATCGATTCAGCCTCAAGGGCTTTTAAAATTCCTTCATTCACATGCACGCGCCTACGCTACTGGTTAATCCTGCGATCTACCTGTATTTCTTCTGGCAGCGCGGGCAAAAATGCGATGATCTCGCACCAAATGTGATCCGACGAATAGGTGTTCCACAACGCGGGCATGGCTCATCGGTACGCCCATAAGCCGCAAGGGCTTGTTCGAAGAATCCACTTTCGCCATTTACATTTATGTAGAGATCATCAAATGATGTGCCACCTTGTTCGATTGCTTCACTCATAACCTCTGTTGCATAACTAATTATCGAAGCAATCTTCTTCTTGGAAAGATTGGCAGTAGATACTTCTGGATGAACCTTGGCGCGCCAAAGTGTTTCATCAGCGTAGATATTTCCTACTCCACTCATGATCTCTTGATTTAAAAGGGCGGTTTTAATTCGGATCTTTCGCTTCGCAAATTTCTCGATAGTCTCTTGTAGATCAAATTGCGAGTCAAAGGGATCGCGCGCAATGTGTTGGGCTGAACTTGGCACACCATCAATTGTTTCCTCAACCGATACCCAGCCGAAGGTTCGCTGGTCATTAAAAACTAGTTCGCGTTTGCGCATCTGCTTGGTCAGGTCAAACTGAGCTCGTACGTGTTTTGCCCTGGGGTGGCCTTGCTGATGAATTAAAAATTGCCCACTCATACCCAAATGTGCAACCAATACCTGTGGGCGATCCAAAACAAACCAGAGAAACTTGCCACGTCGGTTTAAGTCAATAATCTTTGCGCCCTGAATCGATTTTAGCGGTGCGATTGATTCAGGTTTAAGCGCACGCGGGTGCAGATCATGCGCTGCGACAATTTTGTAACCTTTAACCAGGCTGACTAAACCGCGGCGAACCGTTTCTACTTCTGGGAGTTCGGGCACAACTTAACCTTTGTTGACCACGCTAAGTGCGGCAAGTGCGCTGTCATAACCCTTATCTTCTTTGCTTCCAGGAAGGCCAGCGCGCGCAGTAGCTTGTTCGAGGTTGTCACACATAAGTACACCGAAACCGATTGGCTTTGAACGGCTTAGCGAAACATCCATTACTCCTTGAGTTACTCCTTGGCAGACATAATCAAAGTGTGGAGTTTCACCGCGCAGAACTAGTCCCACGATTACAGCAACATCAAAGCCCTCATCAAAGGCTAATTGTGCGGCGAGCGGAAGTTCAAAGGAGCCGGCAACTTTGCGCACTGCAGGAGTAGCGATACCCGCCTCTTTAAAACCGCGAACCGCACCAGCAACTAGCGCATCGCAGATATCTGGATGCCAGGCGGCTGTGATAACAATTGCCTTGAGATGTGGCATTTGTGGAATCTTTACTTCGGGGGCATGTCCAGCCATTAGAGCGCTCCTAACGCGTGGTTTAACTTATCTCGCTTAGTTTCTAGATACTTCTGGTTATGTTTGTTAGCGATTACTTCAAGTGGTGCGGTGGTTAGAGAAATTCCAGTTGACTTTATCGCGGCAATCTTTTCAGGATTGTTGGTCAACAAAGTTAGAGATTTTACTTTTAAGCGGTGAAGGATCTCTGCCGCATCTTCATAGGTGCGATCATCAACAGGTTGTCCGATTGAAATATTTGCTTCGACGGTATCTTGACCAGAATCCTGCAACGCGTACGCGCGGATTTTCTCGGCAAGACCTATACCGCGGCCCTCGTGATCGCGAAGATAGATGACATATCCGTGGCCGCTTTCTTCTATGAGGCGAATTGCTTCTTGCAGTTGCGGACCACAATCACAGCGCTTGGATCCGAATACATCTCCAGTTAAGCATTCGGAATGAACGCGCACGACCGGCTGACTACTTGGATTCTGGGCAAATTTAAGAACGGCGTGCTCTGCTCCAGTTGGTGAAATATATGTGGAGATCTGCCATTGTGCGCTGCCAAGTGGAAGCTCTGCCCATTCAAGGCTTGCTACATCAGCGCTCTTCTTTTCGGGCAGTACGCGAGATAGCTCTTCGATAGAGATCACTTCTAAGTCATGCGCTTTGGCAAATTCGGTTATCTGGGAACCGCGCATCATCGATCCATCATCATTTACTAATTCAGAGAGAACTGCACAAGGATTAGATCCAGTTAGTTCGCATAGAGCCATACTTGCCTCGGTATGGCCACGACGTTGGTGAAGTCCACCCGGTACTGATATCAACGGAAACACATGTCCTGGTCGTGCAAAATCTGTCGGCAGTGAACTTGCATTAGCAAGTGCACGCAGTGTGTTTGCTCGCTCGGCTGCCGGAATACCTGTTGAGCGACCAGCGATAGCATCGACCGTAACGGTGAAAGCTGTTGTGTGATTATCTTCATTACGCTTAACCATGAGTGGAAGTTTTAACTTCTTGGCAGTTTCCTCAGTAATGATTCCGCAGATGACACCCGATGTGTATCGAACCATAAATCCGATATTTTCAGGCGTGGCTTTATCAGCAAGGAGAATTAAATCAGCTTCGTTCTCGCGATTTTCATCATCGGTTACGACGATGAACTTGCCTGCCTTGAATTCAGACAACACTTTTTCTAAATTACTCATTTGTTATCCTGTCCACGTGCAATAAGTCTTTCAATGTACTTTGCTAGAACATCTACCTCGACGTTGAGGGGATCAGAAATCTTCTTTGCAGCAAGGTTGGTCTTAGCCAGTGTTTCTGGAATTAACCAGACAGATACTTGATTTAACTCATCGTTTAATTCGCCGACAGTCAGCGATACACCTTCAATACAAATAGAACCTTGTGCAACCACGTACTTCATGAGGTGGGCAGGCACTGCAATATCCATGCGCGTCCACTCTTTATCAGTCGAGATACCTGCAACTTTCGCTACGCCATCAACGTGCCCTTGCACAATATGGCCGCCAAGGCGATCTTGCGTGCGGGTAGCAAGCTCCAGGTTTACGGGCGAACCAACCGCAAGAGCACCCGTTGAAGTGAGATTCAGAGTTTGCACCATTACATCGACTTCAAAGCTTTGGCTGTCGAAGGAAGTAACCGTTAAGCAAACTCCGTTGACGCTAACTGAATCTCCTTGGGCTATCTGCGAGCAAATTTCGGCACTTTTAATTTGCAGTTTGGCGCTGCTTTCTTGGCTCGAAATTGCAGAAACTTGGCCTACAGCCTGAATTAGTCCTGTAAACATTAGCGCCCACTTTCATCAAGGTTGGCGCTCTTTACAAGCGTTATCTTCAAATCTGCACCGATTACTTCTACATCTGCGATCTCGAAATCTAAACGCTGCGAAATAGTGGCAACTCCCAAATCTGAAATTGATGGTGTGCCCGAGCCAAAGAAAGTTGGCGCCTGATACAGAACTACTTCATCGATCAAGCCTGCCTTTAACAATGCGGTTCCCAAGGTTGGCCCTGATTCGATTAACAGTTGGTTAAAGCCGCGCGCATTAGCCAATGTGATTAGCGCTTGGAGGTCACGAGATTTGATGGCAATGGTTTCGGCATCGGCGTTAAGAATCTGCGCACTTGAAGCAATTTCGGAGCCACCCATGACAAAACGGACCGGGTTCTTGCCGGCACCTTTACTGGTGAGCAAAGGATTATCGGCTTTTACTGTTGCAGTGGAAGTAACGATGGCATCACTTTGTGAGCGAAGTAGCGCAACATCTGCTCGCGCTAGTTCGCTGGTGATCCATTTAGAAGTGCCATCTGCGGCAGCAACTTTGCCATCCATAGTCGATGCGATCTTCCAAGTAATTCGTGGGCGCTCTTTGGCAATCTTGGTTAGCCATGCGCGGTTATCGAAGGCAGCTTCACTTTCTGATAACCCTTGCTCCACTTCAATTCCAGTTGCGCCAAGGTACTCGCCTCCCCCAGCGGCGATCGGATTTGGATCTCTAACTGCGTAAACAACTTTTTTGATTCCGGCGTCGATAATCGCCTGTGTGCACGGTGGAGTTTTGCCCTGGTGGTTACATGGTTCAAGAGTTACATAAATGATCGCACCCGCCGGAATATTCTTGGCCGCATTTATCGCAACTACTTCAGCATGATCTGCGCCCTGATGAAAACCTTCGCTGATGAATTCACCGGTTGCGCTAGTAATAACTGCGCCAACAATTGGGTTTGGAAAAGTCTTACCAAGTCCAAGGCGAGCACACTCGATGGCACGCGCCATCGCAGCATCTGCACTTAATACTTGGTTCATCTTCAACACCCTTGATCGAGATTTGGTGTTGCATCTCGGGGGTGGAAAAAGCGGCGGCAGCCGACGCACTAAACCCCTGAAACAAAGTTATTGCACAAAGGGTGCGACAGCTACACGTTGGTTTTCTCTCATCCGGACTTTAACCGTCGGTTCGGGAATTACACCCAATCCACCGGTCATTGGCTATGACCGGGTCGCAGACTTTCACTGCCGGTTCGAAATTACATCGACCCCGAAAAACAACACTCTTATTCTAGCGCCCTGCTTTGAGGGCTTTCATCCAAATCTCATAAAGTGGTTTTGCCGCCGCCTGTGTAGCGGTCATTACGCCGCCTTTTTCAGGAAACAGGTTCTGTTTTCCATCTTCATCCCAAACCGCGCCACCTGCTTCGGCAACGATTAAGAGCGATGCCAAATGATCGATCGGGCTGAAATGTCCGACGATTGCCCCAACTCCGCGCGCAAGTGCTGGACCAACGATCGTTAGCGTCCCAGAACCCATGATTCGCATTGTGCAATATTGCTCTGCAAGTCCATCAAGTAATCCAAGCATGCCTGGCCATGGTTGATAAGCGGCAAGCTCTGTAGAAACTATTCGTGACGCTAATGGATTTTCTACACCAGCCTGATCTTCCATAACTAACGGCTTGCCATTTCGTTTGGCTCCTTTACCGCGTTGTGCCTCATACAACTCATCGCGCCATGGATCTATAACAACGCCAACTAAGACATCGCGATTATGTGCAAGTCCGAAACAGAACGAGGTCCAAGGTAAGCGGTTTGCAAAGTTTGTTGTTCCGTCGATTGGATCGAGATACCACGATGGAGTATCTGCAAGGTACGCACCACCCATTTCTTCGCCAACGAAGTTGTGTCCAGGTAAATTTGCCGCAATAACTTCACGCACGTGGGCTTCGATCATTACATCAATCTCGGTAACGATATCGGCGGCATTTGTCTTTAACTCAATTTTTCCAGGATCCATATTGCTAGCAACTAAAATTGCCCACTTGCCCAGATCGCGAGCAATCACCATTGCGCGATCAATATCGATTTCCTCGATCTTGATCTGCTTCGGGCCTGAAGTATCCATTTTTGGATTTTCAGCGATCACCTTTTGTAATTGAGTTAATTGATTAGAGGTAATTGAATCAACTCCGATGGCTGCCGCCCAGCGCATGGTGGCCTCGTCATCAACCGTCCAGACCGCCACCTTAAAACCAAGTTCATGTAAGGCCTTAACAGACTTCTGAGTAACAAATGAGTAATGCAAATTTATAAATTCGGGCTGCAAAATATCTGTCTCGGCCTTCGTAGGAAGCGCTAACTTGTCCCACGGCATCCAGATGCGCGCTTTTGGTGAGAGCGAACGGATAGTGCGCATTCCATCGAAATTTCCGCACCAGAAGATCTGTTCTTCAGGAAGTGGGCCGCCGGCAACAACCTCATAGGTTGGCTTTGCTGGCTCTGGTTGTTCCATGTCGATCATCAAAATTGATTTGCTACCGACAAATAACTTTAAGACATCAATTAATAGCGGGATGCGATCTTCACCATGGCCGAGTTGAGATATCTGCGCCCAATCCATCTCGGTGCTCTCTTTGGATATTCCCCAAAGGCGTTCTAGGTTTGAGTCATGTAGAACAATTACCTTGCCATCGCGAGTTATACGGACATCAATTTCAACAACTTCGGCGCCAGCATCAATCGCACTTTGAATGGCGACAATTGTATTTTCACGAAAGCGGCTGGAATCTCCGCGATGTGCGCAGGCAAAAGTCATTGATTTAGATTCAGACATGGGTTAAGCAGTTCTAACTAGCTTGCCATCCTTGTAAACCAGAGCCTTGCTTACCTTTGCGAAACCAGAATCCCCAACTTTAGGAACATCTACTGAAATAAAAGCACGAAGTGACGCATCGGTGCGCTTTAAATAGACTTCATGGAAGTGGCCACGCGGAACAACTAATTCGACCGTTGCTGGATAACTACCTGGAACCTGAGTCTTTGAGAATGCAACATCTTCGGGGCGAATTCCAACTACTTCGCTTCCTGAAATAACTTGTCCATCGCTGTAGCCACCTTCGATGCGGTTGAGGCTTCCAATGAAGTTGGCAACGTATTCGGTTGCTGGACGATCGTAGAGTTCTTGCGGAGTACTGAACTGTTCGATACGACCATCGTTCATAACCGCAATACGATCTGAAATGGATAGCGCTTCATCTTGATCGTGGGTCACGATTACCGTTGTAATTCCAAGGCGACGTTGTAGGTCGCGGATATCTTCACGAACTTTTACGCGCAACTTAGCGTCAAGGTTGGAAAGTGGTTCATCTAGCAGCAAGATATCTGGCTCTTGCACTAAAGCGCGCGCTAGAGCAACACGCTGCTGTTCTCCGCCGGAGATCTGTCCTGGGCGTGAATCCTTATGGTGCATCAAATTAACGACTGAAAGGACTTCGTGAACTCGCTTTTCGATTTCGGTCTTACCCATCTTGCGGATCTTTAGCGGGTAAGAAACATTTTTAAATACTGTCATATGTGGCCAAAGCGCATAGTTCTGAAAAACCATTGCGCTCGGACGCTTTTCTGGACCGAGGTTTGTTACATCTTTGCCTGCAAGATTTACGGTGCCTTTTTCAGGGATCAAGAAGCCAGCGATCATGCGAAGGGTTGTTGTCTTACCGCAACCTGATGGTCCAAGCAGTGAGACCATCTCGCCTTTTTCAACGGTTAAGTTGAGATTATCAATGATTACGCGTCCCCCAAGAATCTTGGTTAAGCCGATTAGCTCTAGACCCTGCGTTGCGTTACTCATTTTAAGCCTTTCGTAGTCATCACTTGATTTGGAAACCTTCTGCTAACTGTCCACCAATAATCTGTTTGCGCGCCAATCCAATCAAAATCACTGAAGGCACAGCCAACAAGATTGAGAAGACCGCTGCGATTTGAACAGGGTAAGTAAGTACCAATGAATACATTTCAGTTGGCATCGTGAAGATCTCTGGAGAACCAACAAGGTAAGTTCCTTGCGCCTCATCAAATGCAGAGATAAATGACATGACCATGGCAACCAGAATTCCTGGCAAGGCAAGTCTTAGTGTGATGCCTCGGAAAACTCGGAATTTCGAGGCGCCGGCATCGCGCGCGGCTTCTTCTAAGTTCTTTGGGACAGCTGCAAATGCTGCTGCAGGAATCCAAGTCATGTAAATGATTGTGCCCAGTAACTGGATGATGATCACGCCAACCATAGTGCCCATCAAGTTAAGTGTGTAGAAGAGCGTCGCGATTGATGCGAAAAGTCCCAACTTTGGAAACGAGTTCGCAGCGAACATACCGATGAGAAATACTCGACGGCCGATGTAGTTATAGCGCGCTGCAGCATAAGCCGCAGGAAGACAGATAACCGCTGATACAAGTACGACTATCGGAGCGGTAATGAATGAGTTACGAATCGCCTCCACCATTGATGGCGTTTCAAAGACGCGTCTCCACCAGATTAAAGTCCAACCATCTGGCTTGAGGCTTGGGAAGGTCCAAGTCGTGCTAAATGCTTGAAGCGCCAGCCAAACTAGCGGCCCCAAGATGAAGACGCCCATAAATGCAACGAATGTTCCGATCAAGAAGCGGGTGATCAAAGATCCAGATTGAAGATTTAGCCCATTGTCGCGTTTGGCCATTAGATTCTTCCGCTCTGTTTAGCGCTTCGAATATTTGCCCAGATATATAGGACAGCAATTCCGGATGCCGCCGCGAAGATAACAAATGCCATGACGATCGATTGTTGTGGTCTGTTGTAGGCGGTAAAGAAGTTGGAAATTTCTACGCCCAACATTGTTGGCTGGTTGGGCCCCAGGAATAGAGGAACTGTAAATGAACCCATGATTCCGATCGCGGTAAATGTTCCGGCGATGACGATTGGAACAAAGGCCAACGGAATAAGAATAGTGCGGACAATGCGCATGAAACTAGCTCCGGCATCTTGCGCCGTTTCAATGAGTGCGTTTGGAACTGATTGAAGGCCAGAGGTAATCATCAAAATCGCAAAAGGCAACGATGTCCAAATTGTGCCAATGATGATGGCATTACGTGTTGCGGTAATAACCGGAAAATCTATTCCGAATTGCGCCATAAAGGTTCGCATAAAACCAACGCCGTTATAAAACTGAGCGATGGCATAAGCTGCGATTACAACTGGTACAAAGAGTGGAACCAATGAGAGCATGCTTAAAATTGAAGCCAGCTTGCCGCCTTTGATGCGCTGGTAAAGGCCCATACCCATGGCCATGAATAACACGATTGCTGTAGATACGAAGGTGACGACCATCGTTAACGCAAAATCCGGCCAGAAGCGTTCGTCCTTAAAAACGGCTGTATATGCTTGGGCGGTTCCCCACCAATTTTCTTTTGAATATACATCCTGGCCAATAATTGAAATTACTCGATTCGGGCCGCTGGTGTAACCAATGCTAAATAAGAATGCAACAAAGATCGGAAGACCAACGAAGAGAATTACTACCAAGACTGGTGGTAGCGCCATAAAAAACCCGAGAGTGGAGAGCTTTGCGGCTTTTACCTCCGCAAAGCCCTCCTTCGTGGCGACGAGATTAGTTGTCGCCACAAGTACCTCTCGAGATTTCTAACTTAGCCTTTTGTTTCAAGTAATTACTTACCTGGAACGTTTAGGGACCAAGCGCTCTTCAGATCATCTGAGTTCGCTGGGAAGTAAGGAGAACGCATATCCGCTACGTCAACATCCTTGAAGTTCTCATACAGAGTCTGATCTAGCTTCTTACCACTTACGACTGGGATGCCCTTCATAGAACTAGCCATGATTGCATTCTGCATCGCAGGTGATAGTACGAAGTTTGCAAGCAAACGCGCACCAGTGCGGTTGGAACCATTAATTGGGATACCAAGGGTTGCTGGACCACCTGTGAGTGATGGGCTCTTGATTGCAGTTACCTTGATGTGAGCTGGCATTGTGCCGGCTGCCTTTGCAGATGCGAATTGATCTGACCAAACTGTTCCCATATCAATTTCACCTGTTGAGAGAAGGTTCAAAGTCGCAGCGTTATTTGCTGGATATGTTCCATTCTTTCCATAGGTGTATTTATTGAGCTCGCGAAGAGTTTCAAGGCCCTTAGCCCACTTTGCTTGGATATCTTTATTGGCAGCAGTGGTCATTAAGTCACGTTCTTCTGGGGTCAAGTTCATATCAACCACAGTCTGAACAAATGAGTAACCAGATCCGCCACCCGATGGAACGTTATAACTGAACTTTCCTGGGTTGGCCTTAATCCATGCAAGAACTTCATCAAGTGTCTTAGGGACCTTGGTTACATTCTTTGAATTATAAGCAAGAAGCACTGTTGAAGCGCGGTAAGGAATAGTTCCAACGGCCTTTGCCAAGACTTTCTTACTTACGTCTTTGATATTTGGCATAAGGGTTGGGCTTGGGCGATATAGAAGTCCACCTTGAGATAGACGGACTGCGATTCCACCATCAACTAAGTCAACGCCTGGATCGCGACGAGTCTCTTTTGCAGCAACAATCTTGGCGAATGTCTGAGCATCACGAAGTCCGTTACGGTCAAAAGTCACATTGACCTTATAGCCTGGGTATTCCTTTTCAAACGCTGGAATTAGAACGGTGTTCCACAATGTTTGCACGTTTGTATCTGCAGAAATCAAAAGTTCAATAGTCTTAGCATCTGCTGCAGGTGCACTTGGTACTGTGGTTCCTAGAGCAAATGCCGCCACTACAGCGACAATACTTGCTCTCATTAACTTAGATTTAATCACTGATTTCCCCCGAATTCAGATAAAGGAGATGGGGCTTTACCCCATTTCTGT
This sequence comes from uncultured Candidatus Planktophila sp., assembly GCA_964562535.1. Classification (GTDB taxonomy): domain Bacteria; phylum Actinomycetota; class Actinomycetes; order Nanopelagicales; family Nanopelagicaceae; genus Planktophila. The sequence goes on along the minus strand of CAZLTK010000007.1, from coordinate 13,175 downwards.
CCTTGAACCTATGCTCAACTCGGTGGATAGTCAATTATCTTTTGCTGAAAAAGTAACCTTTTTTTAATGTTATCTAAATGAAATATTTACTCGTTGCGGCGAGGTACGGCTTCCAAAACTTGGGTGGAACGTAAGATCGCCAGGATAATGATCGTCAAGCCCAATCCCGCCACTTGAAAACCAAGGCCTACAGCGACGCCCATGGCGGCAGTAGCGAAGACAGTCGCGGCCGTCGTCACCCCTTGAGTGCCACCACTTCGATTTGTAAAAATTAAGCCAGCTCCCAAAAAACCAATTCCCGTTATGACTGCGTGCATAGCGCGCGTTGGGTCACCGAAATCTGCTTTTACATCTAAAACGGCTCCGATTGCGACAACCGCTGCAGATGCTGTTCCAACTAAAGCCATTGTTCTGGGGCCGGCAGATTTTCCGGCACGATCGCGCTCCCAGCCGATGATTGAACCTAGAACTGCAGCAAGGGCGGCGTTAATTATGACCACAACTTGTTGCCAAATATCAATCGCCTGCATATCAACCATTTCTAAATGCTAATGCAAGACTACGGTCATGAGCAATCAATTTCGGGCAGCAATTATTGGTTATGGTTTGGCTGGTCGTACCTTCCATAGCAATTTACTCAAGGGCGCTGGATTTGATATCGCTGGGGTGATGGTACAGAGTGAAGAAAGACGATCTAAATTAAAAATCGATTTTCCCAAAGCATCAGCCGTCGCAACTATTGAAGAGATAATTAAATTAAAGCCCGATCTGGTGGTTGTGGCATCTCCAAATAGATTTCATGCACCACAGGCTATCGAATTATTAAGAGCAAAAATTCCGGTAGTGATTGATAAACCAATGGCCTTAAACGCCAGGGAAACTCAGGAGATTATTAAGGTCTCAGAGCAAGAAGGGGTGCCAGTAACTACATTTTTTAATCGCCGCTGGGATAGTGACTCTTTAACAATCAAGAAAATTCTTACCGAAGGAACTTTGGGGGAAATCTTTAGATTTGAGGCGCGCTTTGAACGTTATCGTCCAGAGGGAAATCCAGATTCTTGGCGAGAGCAGCTTTCTGGCGCAGAGGGTGGAGGAAAATTGCTCGATCTACAGCCTCATTTACTCTCAACTTGTATAGATTTCTTTGGCCATGGCGAACTCCAATATGCATCTGTCCGTTCGATTCGTGGACTCTCCGATGATGATTCTTTTCTCGTCTTAAAGCATCAAAACAACGTTGACTCATATCTATCGACATGTGAAGTTATGGGATCACCGGGCCCAAGAATTAGATTGACTGGTGAGAAAGCTTCTCTTGTTATCCAAGGCCTGGATCCCCAAGAGGCTCTTCTGCGCCAAGATATTTCACCCGAAAATGGAGAGTGGTCGGTAGATACCCGAACGCCCGCCTTTATTCATCGCGGTGATGAAGTAATTGAATACGAAAGTATTCCTGGAGATTACGTGCAATTCTATTTACAGGTGAAAAAGGCTTTAATCTCGGGTGCGCCAATGCCAGTTAGCACCGATGACGCTTTATATATTGCAAAAATTATCGATCAAGCAAGAGAGATGTCGGTTCGATAAATAGTTTAAGCAACACCAATCGCATCGACCACGAAGATTAGAGTTTCATTTGGTCCGATAGGTCCGCCGCCTTGCGCGCCGTAACCTAGATCAGGTGGAATAACTAATAAACGTCGTCCGCCAACTTTCATGCCGGGAATCCCTTTCTGCCAACCAACGATCACATTTGCCAATGGGAAGGTTGCAGGAGATCCGCCATTCCATGACGATTCAATTAACTGACCATTTGACCATGTCATAAGTGTGTAGTGCACTGTCATAGTTGAAGTTGGAAGTGCTTCGGCGCCAGTGCCAACGATTATGTCCTTCGTTACTAAGGTGGTTGGTGGGTTACCGGCGGGCGCCTCAATTGTTGGCGCTTCTCCTTGATTAGTTGTGACTGTTGGCAAGTTTTCTGATGAAGCGCTCACTTCTTTTTCTCCACATCCAGTTAGTAAAAGGGTACAAACGGCAAATAGGGCTAATACTTTCTTCACTACTTCTTTTCTCCTTCGCCAATTTCTTGGATCAACTTAAACTCTCCAGAACCAAGTTGGCCTTGATCGCGGTACATCTCAAGCTTGGCGCGGGTATCGGCGATATCAAGGTTTCGCATGGTGAGCTGACCAATGCGATCAACCGGACCAAAAGCAGCGTTTTCGGTGCGCTCCATCGACAATTTTTCAGGGTGATAGCTAAGTGCAGGCCCAGTTGTATTGATGATTGAGAAATCATCTCCACGACGCAGGCGAATTGTTACTTCACCTGTGACAGCAGATGCCACCCAACGTTGCAGCGACTCGCGCAACATAAGTGACTGTGGATCTAGCCAGCGACCTTCATAAAGCAGGCGACCTAAGCGGCGACCTTCTGCGTGATAGTTAGCAATTGTGTCTTCGTTGTGAATCGCACTAAGCAAACGCTCGTAAGCGATAAATAGCAAAGCCATACCTGGCGCTTCATAAATACCGCGGCTCTTAGCCTCGATGATTCGGTTCTCGATCTGATCGGCCATACCTAAACCGTGGCGACCGCCAATTTCATTAGCGGCTTTCATTAGTTCTACAACGTCGGTGAAATCTTTTCCATTAATTGCAACCGGGCGGCCTTGTACGAACTGGATCTTTACATCTTCAGAGGCGATAGATACAGATGAATCCCAGAACTTAACGCCCATGATTGGATTTACGATCTCAATTGAGACATCAAGGTTTTCGAGATCTTTAGCCTCGTGCGTTGCGCCTAAGATGTTGGCATCAGTTGAATAGGCTTTTTCTACGCTGTCGCGATATGGGAAGTTGTGCGCAACTAGCCATTGGGACATTTCTTTACGGCCACCTAATTCGCGGACAAAGTCAGCATCTAACCAAGGCTTATAGATTCTCAAATTTGGATTTGCTAGTAGACCGTAACGATAGAAGCGCTCAATATCGTTGCCCTTATAGGTAGAGCCATCGCCCCAGATTTCAACTGCATCTTGCAGCATGGCGCGAACCAACAAGGTGCCAGTTACTGCACGGCCAAGTGGGGTTGTATTGAAATATTGTTTGCCACCAGAGCGGATGTGAAATGCACCGCAAGCAATTGCCGCTAAGCCTTCTTCAACCAGAGAAGTTTTGCAATCAACGAGTCGAGATATCTCTGCGCCATATTCTTGTGCGCGAACCGGAACAGTGTCGATATCTGTCTCGTCATATTGACCGAGATCTGCTGTGTAAGTACATGGAATTGCACCTTTATCGCGCATCCAGGCAACGGCTACCGAAGTATCAAGGCCGCCGGAGAATGCGATGCCGACTTTTTCGCCGACTGGAAGAGATGCAAGCACTTTAGACATGCGTGTAAGTCTAACGGTTGAGAAGGGCTGCTAGCGCAGGCTTAACTTTCCAGAGCGAGAGCATCTCCTGAAAGCGCTTCTCCTCAGATGAATCGGCAACTGCGCCTGTCTTTACTGCGCGAATCATCAAATTTCGCGGGGTGTGCTCTCCCCCAATAAATTCAATTGCTTCCACGCGATAGCCAGATAACTTCATTATTTGTATCCGTAAACCATCGGTTATCAGATCGCCCAATCTCTCCTTCATGATTCCGTTCTTGGTAATCATTGACCAAGGTTCAGGTATCTCAACCATCTGGGCTTGAATATCGTGGTGACAGCATGGGGCAACTAAAACAAGTTTGGCACCTGTGGTCACAGCCCAGGCAAGGGCATCATCAGTTGCGGTATCGCAAGCGTGAAGTGCAATCGCAACATCAGCGCTCTTGAGGGTTGTCTCCGAAATCTCTTCAGCTCTAAATTCAATCGAACCTGATATTCCTAATTTCTTAGCGATTTCATTATTTCTAGCGCGCGCACTTTCGCGAATATCGATACCAATTACCTTGACCGCAATGCCCTCACTGCGTAAGTACTGATGGGCGGCAAAGGTTAGGTAGGCATGACCGCAACCTAGATCTACGATGGTTAAGGGTCTTTTCTCATCTGGTTTATCAATATGCCCAGCCTCTATCGCTGATTTCAACGAAGGAATTAAAAGTCGAAGGAATTCTTCGACCTGTAAATATTTATCGTTCTTGCTGGCTTTAACTTTTCCACCAGAGTCTGATATCCCAACTTCAATAAGGAAGGGATCCGACGGGTCAAGCAATCGACTCTTATTGCGATCATGTGAAAGATCTGCACTGAATTCTCCGCGTGCTCGGCTTATCAGCGCCTCCCCTTTCTTAGTTATTCGAATTGAAATTGATTGATCTTTCTCTTCTAGATGAATATTCGCAAAGCCGGCTTCGAGCAGACCTAACTTCAGAAACTCCTGCGGTGAATAATTCTTTGTAGTCATAGCCCGACCATCGCTTTGGGCTACCTGATACTTGATTTCGCCTTTAATCAAAACAGGCTTTACATCAATTCGTTCGTTGGGGGTCTGCATATTGCGCCGTCTGCCCGAGAGAACAAGTCGGACAAAGTTATCGGAGTTACCGAGCTTCTCAACGATTTCATTTAGAGCTTCAGCGAGCGGCGTAGCCATGTAATTAAAGTACCGCAATTCTTAAGGGCACTTGGTTAAGTTAAATCGGAATCCTGACTGTTACGGCCAAACCACCTAATTCGCTCTTACTTAGTTCAAGTTCACCGTTATGTTCTTGAACTATCGCTGCGATGATGCTCAGACCCAAGCCTGAACCACCACTTTCGCGTGATCTAGATGGATCAAATCTATTCATAAATTTGATTTCACTTCCATATGCCGAATCGGGTAGTCCCGGACCACCATCTTCAATCCTTAACTCTGCTCGTTTTCCGATGGTGTGAAGCGATACAGAAACGGGAGCATCTGCTGGAGTATGACGCAGAATATTGGAGAGGCAATTTTGAATTAAGCGGCTTAGATGTTCGCGAGAGCCATGGACAAAGCAGTCATCAGGTATTGAAGTGGTTACAGTCCGGGATTGATTAAGAACTTGAAAATCATTGAGGTGAGCCTTGACTAACTCATCAAAATCTACTTCTATGAAATTTACTGGCTTACTCTCTCCGAGTTCGGCAAGAAGTAATAGGTCATGAATCAAACTCTCCATCCGCTCAATTTCAGAACCGACTCTTGAAAATGCGCGCGCCTGGTCTGAGACTTGCGTGAATTGCCCCTTGCTAAGCATCTCGTTGTAGCCCTTAATGACGGTAAGCGGAGTTCTTAACTCGTGCGAAGCATCACCTAAAAATCTTTGCATACGTTGCAGCGCCTGGGCATCTAACCCACGGTTGTGCCGTCTTAAGAAATAAATCGAGAAAAATATAGCTAGCGCATCGGCTCCTGCGGTGAATATGCCAAGGTTTTTCAAATTTGATATGAAATTATCGTTTAACTTATCAAGGGATGATGCGATAACTAGATAATCGCCACCTGCAATTGCCGCTGATTGAAAACGAAACTCTGTAGGTTTTGCCGTAGTTAAAGCGCCAGCCAAACCCTTTCTTACCAATGATAAATCGGTAATTCCTGGGTAGATCAAATGAGATTCGTTAATGATCGTCTCGTCGCCCTCTTGCGTTACTAGAGAAAGAGTTAAATCCAAACTTTCATCTTCAATCGTCAAGATCGCAGCGGATATTGCCTCCGATGGAAAAGCGTTCACTCTATTTACAACTTTTTGAAGTGACTGATCGATCTGTGCTAAATCTGCACTCCGGGCAGCAAGGGTTGCATATCCTCCAATAAGCGTTGAAAGAACTGTTGTTACGATTATTGAGATTATTGCGAACTTGCTACTCGACTTCTTCATGCTTAGTTCTGCTTAGATTTGGGCTCTGCTTTTGGCTCCTGTATTACAAAGCCAACGCCTCTCACAGTTTTTATCCCCTCAAATCCATCACGATGTAATTTCTTACGTAGATAAGAAATATATGTATCTGCCACAGTGCTCTCAGATTCGAAGGTGATTCCCCAAACTTCGTCGAGAAGCAGACTCTTACTAAGGACTCGATTTTTATTTTCGACTAGTACTTGCAAGAGTCGGAACTCGGTCGGTGACAGATCAACTAATTCACCAGCAAAAGTTACCGTGTGGCTTGCTTCATCTACCTTTATCGGACCGCACGTAAGATCTGTGCCGCTTGATGTTGAGATCTGTGAGCGACGCAAAATTGCTTTAACGCGCAAAAGAAGTTCTTCCAAGCCAAAGGGCTTCGTTACATAATCATCTGCCCCAAGAGTTAAACCGCGCGTTACATCGACTCGGTCAGCCCGCGCACTCAGCATCAGCGCCGGCGTGTTATCACCGGTGGAACGAAGTCTTTCAACTAATTCAAAACCATCCATTAATGGCATATTGATATCAATTATCAATAGATCTGGTTTCTTATTTCGAATCGCAGTCAACGCCGACATTCCGTCGGATGCGGTAGATGTCTCAAATCCTGCGATACGAAGGGCATCGCCTAATAATTCGCGAACCCCGGCTTCGTCATCCACGATTAAAATCATCTCAGCCATGCGCTTAGCCTTTCATGTCGGCGATGAAATAGCCAAGCCTCTGACAGAATTCTTTACCTTTAAGGTGTTTTCACCGAAATTTCACAAACTAAGGCTTGATACTAAGGGCTGGTCAATAAAGGTAGATTCGAGAAAGCAGAACCAGGTGAGTAAGACTAGAACTGCAACGTTTACTGCTCTCATCATTGCCTGCTCGCTTTTTCTATCGCCGCTAGCAATCGCCGATAACAAAGGTCCAAATTCTCCGTCGCCGACTGATGTAACTAGTAATTTTAAGTCCGCTATGGAGAAATTTAAGCAAGATCAAAAAATATATTTAGAAGCAGTCAAAGTTTATGACGCGGCAAGACGTGCAATTAATAAAACTTTTAAAGAGAGTGTTGATAAAGCCTTATCCGATGCGAAATCTATGAGCGCACCAGGTCAGACTCAACTACAGAAGCGTCAAAGCGCTGTGGCGAAACAGAGCGCAGTTATCGCGGCAACCGCAATCAGAGATGCAGCAATCGAAGCGCTCGGACCAGCTCCAGTACCACCGACTCCACCTGCTAAGGCACCGCGTATGGAGAAGAGCAAGAAACCACAAACTGGTATTTCACCAAGCCCAGCATCAAATTAATCTACATCTGCAAGAGGTTTATTACGCAAAGTTTCGCGATCGTGGCTCTTTGATTTCTCGTGATGCTTGCGAATTTGTAATTCAAAGTTCTTAATCGCTTCATCAAATGCTGCAAGGTCATTAAACTCTGCGGCTTCTGCTCGCATCAGCGGACCCGCACCATGGGAAGTTAAAATCACTCGATGTGCATGTTTTCCTTGACGTGGATTTTGTTCATGCAAAATCTCTACTTCAACACGGTCAATGGTGACGTTAAATCTCTCCATGCTCATTAGCTTCTCATGGGCAATCTCGCGAAAATCTTCAGCGAGTTCTGCGTGACGGGCATGAATAACAATTTTCATATTCTCTCCCTGTGTAGCTACTTTGTAGTTACAACAATTCCACTTTTTAGATACTTTGGAAAGGGATAATTTGAATTAACTGGAATTAAATTGAATTAGACGAAATTAAAGAGGTAGCGCTATTACGGCAGCAGTGACCAGCGCCGCATAAAGAGCGCTCTGTGCAAAGATTTTAATCGCAGTTTTTCGGTCAGCTGTACGATCTGCCTGATCTGAAACTTTCGAAAGTTTTCCGAGAGTTCCAAAATTGAATGTACCCGCAAAGCCATATGCCAGGCAGAAACGTTTACGAGATTGCACCCAGCCCACTGACATGACTAGTGCGGGCAAGAAAATTCCCAGGCGGTTTTGGCGGCTTGCCTCGGTAGAGATCAGTGTCGCCGCTGAAGATAATGTAAGAATCAAACCTAGAACCGCCACCATTCGACGACGAGTTAGCTCTCCCCCGCCGATGTTGCAAGTGCCGGGTATGTATTCCGTTTGGCTCACTTATGCATCCTCAAATTCATCTTCATCTTCATCGATCCAAGCATCGGCCGGAGCGTCGTCTTGCCGTTGTGCCCATGAGAGAAAACTTCCTACCGCCCGAAAGGCGACAGCCAACACGGCGAAGAAGGCCAACGCTCTGCGGACGATTTTCATATCCTAAAAATACTACCTATCGCGGAGAATTTCCTTATTTAGCGGCATGCAACGCTGAATCGATATCAGCCCAAAGGTCTTCAACGTTTTCGCATCCAACAGAGAGACGGATCAACGTTTCTGGGACGCTAGAACTTTCGATGGGCCAGCGTCGACGGCGCTCCCAAAGTGATTCAACTCCACCAAGGCTAGTAGCAAAGGTAACAATCTTTGAGGATGCGCAGACCTTATCTGTGCTCGCTGCATCGCCGACATATTCAAAAGAAACGATCGCGCCAAAGCTCTTCATAAAGGCCTTGGCTTTTTCATGTTCGGAATCATTTGCAAGCCCTGGGTAGCGAACATTTCTTACCAATGGGTGTGTACTTAGCCGCTTCGCAAGTTCGAGTGCATTTTCACAGGATTTCTGAAAACGCAATGGAAAGGTGCGAATACCGCGAAGTGCCAGCCACGCTTCAAATGGACCTGGAATAGATCCATTGAATTTACGAGCATCTTCTAAAGTCTTAAATTGCGCAGCATCTGAAGTGCTAAGTGAGCCCAGAACAACGTCGCTGTGACCGGCTAAATACTTTGTCACAGAATTCATGACTATATCTGCGCCAAGGGCCAATGGTTTCTGACTTAGCGCAGTGGCAAAAGTGTTATCTACCGCAACTGTTATACCTTTTTCTTTTGCCGCCTTTATAAGTGCGGGAAGATCAGCAACTTCGAGACCTGGGTTGGTTGGAGATTCGATCCAGAGCAGAGTCGCTCCGGGTAATTCGTTAATAACTGCTGAAGTATCAGTAACTGATACAAAGGAAACTTTTAAGCGATTTGCTGTTGCATAGTTGTTGAGCAGAGTCATGGTTCCTGAGTAACCCTGATTAGATGCGATTACCTTTGCACCCACTGGAAGAGTTGAAAACACTGCGGTGACGGCAGCCATTCCAGATGAGTAAACCAGGGTTCGTCCACCTTCTAGCGCGCTGATCGCTTCTTCAAGTGCCAGCCAAGTTTCATTACCGTAGCGCCCATAACCAACTGCTCCACCTGCAACAAAAGTTGAGTTAAGTGAGATTGGATGATTCAAAGAACTATCTGGACCTACTGTTGGACGGCCAGCAGTAATTGCGATCGTCTCTGGGCTTAACCCTTTATCTAAATTCATGGCCTAAGCCTAATCCTTTGCCAGCACTGCCATCGCTGCATTATGGCCGGCGATACCGCTTACTCCGCCTCCACGTCGCGCACCCGCGCCTGCGAGATAAATATGAGCATCATCTGTTTCAGATCCCCATTTGATTGGGGTGTTCTCGGTTCCATCAATAAATGGAAAATCTAAATCACGGTGGAAGATATTTCCGCGTGGCAGCCCAAGATCATTATCCAAATCAATTGGAGATTTTGCTTCGATGGCGAGAGACCCATCGCTGCAGACAGCTAGTACCGATTCGATTGGCTCTTCTAAATATTGATTAAGGCTAGAAATTGCCGCAGCTTTAGCCGCCTCTTTTGCACCACTTGGATCTGCATCAAAGAGCGCAGCCGGAGTATGTAAACCAAAGAGGGTCAAGGTATGGAATCCGCGCTGGCTTAGCTCTGGCGAAAGAATTGTTGGATCAGTCAAGGTATGGCAATACATTTCAAGTGGTAGATCACTTGGAATATCACCAAGCTTTGCAACTTGATATGCCTTTTCTAACTGTGAATATGTCTCATTAACATGGAAGGTGCCCGCAAAGGCTAACTTGGGATCAACTCCAGATTTCAGTCTTGGAAGTTTAGATAGCAGCATATTAATTTTCATCTGGGAGCCATCAAGAGATGCAGGAGCGCTCTTGCCACGCAATTTCGCTAGGGTCTGTGGCGCTCCAGCGAATAACAGATCCTTCGCGACATATTTATTTCCGGATGCAGTAGTGACGGCAACACCGTTTGAACTTAAATCAATATCGGTAACGTGTGAATTCAAATTAATTTCCACACCGTTTAATACCGCAACGCGATTTAACTCGGTGACAAATGCACCCATGCCGCCTTGTGGGACTCGCCATTGCCCGGTGCCATTTCCGATCAAGTGATACAAGAAGCAGCGATTAGCCTGCAAATCTTGGGCAGATGTAAAGGTTCCAATGAGCGCATCTGTTAACACGACGCCGCGAACAAGATCATCTTGGAAACGATCTTGAATTACCTCACCGATTGGCTGTTCCATCATGAACTTCCAAACTTCCGGAAGACCGATTTCAGATTTCATATCCGCGGCTGATTTAAGGGGTTGCAACATATATGGAGCAATTCGCTGAGCAAGCACAGCTATTTCGTTATAGAACTCTTGCCACTTCTTCCCTTCTTCATCCCCACCAGTTAGCTCACGAAAACTTTCCGCAGTTCGAGCATCCCAGTTTTGAGAAATCAATAGTCCGCCATCTTTACCGCCTTTTTTATAGGGCGTATATGAAGCGATCGATCGTTCTAAAGTTTTAAAGTTAATTCCTAAATCTGAAACTATCTGGTCGGGTAACAGTGAAACTAGATATGAGTATCGAGAAAGACGGGCATCGTATTCAGGGAAAGGCCGCACGCTAGTTGTGGCCCCACCTAGTTCGGAGGCGCTTTCCAATAGAACAACGCTCTTGCCCGCTTTCGCTAAATAAGTTGCGGCGACAAGTCCGTTGTGGCCACCACCGACAACAATCGCATCGTATTTATTATCGGTAGACATGTTGGAGTTAGAGCGCGCGCGCCATGCGATCGAAGGCTTCAATAATTATCTCAGGGCTGGTTGCGAAGTTAAGGCGGACATAATCTTTTCCTAAAGCACCATAGATATGGCCTGGATTAAATGCGACTTTAGCGCGTTCCACGAGCGCTGCGCCTGGATCTTCTCCAAGATTTAACTTACTTACATCAAGCCAAGCCAGATATGAACAATGTGGAATCGTGTAGCCAATAGTTGGAATCTTCTCTTTGATTTGTTCAGCGATTAGCTTTCTATTGTGATCTAGTTGATAAAGCACTGTATCTAGCCATTGCTCACCTTTTTCAAAGGCGGCAACTGTGGCAAAGGCTCCAAGCAAGGAAGCGCGATAGTGCAAGGCAGGTGGAAGTTCATTTAACTTCTCATGCATCTTCGCATTTTGCGAAATGATAATTGCGCATTTGAGGCCCGCGATATTCCATCCTTTGCTAGCGGCGTTCACAGCTACACCTACTTCAGCGGCATCTTCACCGAGCGCCAAAAATGGAGTAAACGGTTGCTCTTTAAAGGTTAGCGGCGCATGAATTTCATCTGAGATAACTACGACGCCATGCTTCTTGGCTAGCGCAACTATGCGAAGTAAATCTTCGCGGCTGTAGACCTTACCCATTGGGTTATGTGGGCTGCAGAGTAAATGCACCTTTAAACCACTTTGATAAGCCTTTTCAATGCCTGCCCAATCGTGGCTCCAACCAGTTCCATCTGCTTCTGCTGAGTTCTTTATAAATGGAACGTCGACCATTGAAATCTTGGTCTCATTCATCCAGGTGTAGAAATTTTGATAGACAGGTGAGCTGATTAAGACTTTATCTCCTGGATTGGTGAAAACACGTAAAAGTTCGACAACGGCTACTCCGACATCAGTTGCGATGCGAACAAAAGTTGGCTCAACATCCCAATTCCAACGGCGCTTTGCGAAACCAGAAAATGATGAACCCATCTCAGGAATCGACCCGAGATAGCCCAAATCAGATTTGGTAATCATTTCGGATAAAACTTCACGAATTCCGTCTGCTACTGGAAAATCCATCTCGGCCACAGGCAGCGGAAGGATGTCATGAGAAAAGCCTCGCCACTTTTCGCTGCGATGTGTTTGTAACTCAGAGAGTGAAGGTGCGGAAATTAGGAGATCGCTCATGTGCTTGAGTATGCCAGTTAAGCCTCATTTGATGAAAGGCGGCGCGAGCGATTCTTAATTCCTGGCGCAGGGATTATGCAGTGAGGCAGTTTTCCTTACTTGGCTTCCAAAATCATTGAAACCGAGTTGATGCACCAGCGTTGATCAGTTGGAACCTCATAACCTTCGCCCTCAAAGACATGTCCTAGATGCGAGTCACAGGATGCGCAGCGAACTTCGGTGCGAATACGTGGAGCAAGTGATCGATCTTCGATTAAGGTGACGGCATCATCGGCGGTAGGTGCGTAGAAAGAAGGCCAGCCGCAGCCGGAATGAAACTTGGTTTCCGAGCGAAAGAGTTCTGCATTGCAAGCTTTGCAGCGATAAATGCCGACAGTTTCGCTATCGGTGTATTCGCCAGTAAATGGACGTTCGGTGGCGCCATTACGTAATACTTCATATGAAAGTGGGTCGAGTTTTGCCTTTAACTCTTCTTCATTGAGCTCAACTTTTTTCGCCATTAGATACTCGCTCCTTGGGGAAAAGCGGTGCCGGTACTTGAATGGCAGTCATATCCATTGGGATTCTTCGCTAGATATTTCTGGTGGTACTCCTCGGCCAAGTAGTACTCAACGCCAGTGGCGCTAAGAATTTCAGTAACAATTGCACCGATTCCATCTGCTGTGAGCGCGTTTTGGTAGAGATCTCTTGTTGCGAGCGCTTCGGTCATTTGTTCAGGCGTTGTCGTATAGATCGCGCTGCGGTATTGGGTTCCGATATCTCCACCTTGCGCATTTAGTGAAGTTGGATCATGCATTGTCCAAAATTCTTCGAGTAATCTGCGATAAGAAACAACTGCGGGATCGAATTGAACACAGACCATTTCGGCGTGGCCCGTTGCTCCTGTACACACAGCTTCATAGCTCGGATTGGCGATTGTGCCGCCCATGTAACCAACGCTGGTATTTGTCACTCCATCAATCTTCCAATAACGCCTTTCAGCGCCCCAGAAGCAGCCAGTTGCGAAATATGCGATCTCCATAGCGCGCATTCTTTCAGGTGATAGCGATTCCTGCTCAGTTAGGTAACCTAGGTCTACCTGCGCCCCCGTAGCTCAGGGGATAGAGCACCGCCCTCCGGAGGCGGGTGC